>NZ_VUOT01000063.1:0-14850 GCF_009829295.1 Nocardia sp. CY15 | reverse complement strand
CAGGCCATGATCAGCTGGCTCGGGCACACCACAGCCACCGGGCGGTTCGGCCTGACGGTCGCTGTCGCGACGGGCGCCGCCAGCGTGTTGATGTGCTCGCACGACTGTCGAGTCCACACTCACCTGCCACCCGATCCGCCCGGCGGCATCAGCGAACACCTGCAACAGCTTCACGATCACCAGCCACACACCACCGCGCTGCCAGCGGCGGAACAACCCGTAGGCCGCCGACCAGGACCCGTACTGCGGTGGCACGTCCCGCCACGGGCACCCGACCCGGGTCCGCCACCGGATCCCGTCGATGAGCTGCCGTTTCGTCCATTGCGGCGGGCGGCCCGCCTTCTTGTTGCGGGGCAGCAACGGCTCCAACCGCGCCCATTGGGCATCGGTCAGGTCCGCTCGCCCCGCCACCGCTACGCTGGCCAACGAGGTCTCCGTGTTCAAAGGTCATGCTTGGTCGCTGACCCGAATACCGGAGACCTCCCTCAATTTGCACGCTGACACGCCGACGCCGACAACAGCTTCCACGAAACGGTGAACGGGGTGGCACCGCTGCGCGGTGCCACCCCGACAAACACTTCGACACAGGGCCCTAGTTCGGCGGTGTCGTGCGACCCTCGGCCAGATCCATCAACAACAACTTAGCTTGGCAACCTGAATACCAACTGTCACAACATACTTCGATAAATCTAAGATCAGACGAACGTAGCACTCTCGCATACGCCGCTACCCATGCCGTCTACTCTCGCCGCGACCACAGACTGTGCAGCGGTCGTTGTTCACCTCTCGGGTTAGCACCGGATTCCGATCGGGTGCACCATCGGACAGCTCTACTGCTGCCTGGGCCTTGCGGATTGCTCGATAAGCTAGTCGATCGTCGCCGCGATGGCCTTGTCTTCCTGCTTGAGGGAGGCTTTTAGGATCAACCGGTGTACGACGCGATCCGCACGTACATGGTATCGGAGAGGCCGAGAACGCCCTTGACATCGGCCAATGACGTAAAGGGGCGGCGGGCAACGATAAGGCGAGCCGTCAATACCGGCAGTCCGAACACGTCGACCAGAATTCGGCCGCGGTGAAACACTACCTTAAATTCACACCGACTGGCAAACCGACTGTTGGCGGACCTGCAACGAGCGTCAACGGTCTTATCAGCACCCGACGCGGCAACGGTGGCGCATGGACACCCATGGTCGGCCAGCCGCCTTTCGGGGAATGGGAACTGGCTCTACCGCACAGTAAGCAGGTCATCGACTGGTTCAAGAACGAAATGATTACGGAGATCTTTCTGATCGTGAGCTATGAAGGGAGAATCCCACCATGGCCCGCTTGAGTACGTGTTAGCGCAGTAGCTGTGCTCCGGCTGCATCTCGATCCGTCGGCACCGCTGCGGCGCACATGTGTCGACCCACCTAGGACGTCGAAAGGATCACCCCATGCCGCCACCCCACCTCCATCACCGCCCGCATCAAGGTCATCCGCTGAGCTTGCCAAAGGCCGACGGTCGCGTGGAAGCTGCCGTCGGGAACGTCACCGAATACCCCCGCCTCCACAGCTACCCAGAGAGCATCGCCGCTGGGCCGGACGGCAACATGTGGTTCACCGACTACAACCGGATAGGGCGAATCACCCCGGCCGGGGACATTACCGAATACTCCGACAATCTTTCCCCGAATAGCGCCTTAGGTGGTATTACGTCGGGGCCGGATGGAAACCTGTGGTTCACAGATGCTTCCGGTAATCGGATTGGGCGTATCACTCCGGCTGGAGTCATCACCGAATTTCCCGAGTTGCCTAACCGTGACAGCTACCCACTCGGGATCGCTGCTGGGCCAGACGAAAACCTGTGGTTCACAGAATGCGACGGTAATCGGATCGGGCGGATAACCGCGGCCGGGGACATCACTGAATACTCCGACAATCTTTCCCCGGACAGCGCTTTATGCGATATTACGTCAGGGCCGGATGGGAATTTGTGGTTCACCGAGTACGGCGGTAATCGGATCGGGCGGATCACGCCTACCGGAGTGATCACCGAATACCCGCCATTGCCCAACATAAATAGCGGTCCGACCAGTATAGTGGCCGGGCCGGATGGGAATTTGTGGTTCACCGAGTACGACGGTAATCGGATCGGGCGGATCACCCCAGCCGGAGTAATCACCGAATACTCCACCGGACTCACGCCCGGCAGCCGACCGAGCGATATCACAGTTGGATCGGATGGGAATCTGTGGTTCACCGAGTTCTTCGGTAATCGGATCGGGCGGATCACCCCGGCTGGAGTCATCACCGAGTACTCCACTGGCCTCAAGCCCGACAGTGGCCCGTTCGGTATTGCGGCCGGGCCGGATGGGAACCTGTGGTTCACCGAGTACGACGGTAATCGGATCGGGCGGATCACCCCGGCTGGAGTCATCACCGAATACCCTCGGTTGCCCAGCTGGCCGGTCTGCGTTGCCACTGGACCGGATGGGAACCTGTGGTTCACCGAGTACGACGGTAATCGGATCGGGCGGATCACCCCGGCCGGGGTCATTACCGAATACTCCACCGGCCTCACACCGGACAGCGGCCCAACTGGTATCACGGCCGGGCCGGATGGGAACCTGTGGTTCACCGAGTACGACGGTAATCGGATCGGGCGGATCACCCCGGCCGGGGTCGTTACCGAATACTCCACCGGCCTCACACCGGACAGCGGCCCAACTGGTATCACGGCCGGGCCGGATGGGAACCTATGGTTCACCGAGGCGTTAGGCAATCGGATCGGGCGGATCACCCCTGCGGGAATCATCACCGAGTACTCCACCGGCGTCGCACCGGACAGCCGCCCATTCCATATTACGGTCGGGCCGGATGGAAACCTATGGTTCACCGAGTACAAGGGCCACCGGATCGGGCGCATAACCCCGGCCGGCGTCATCACCGAATACTCCACCGGCCTCACGCCTGAATGCTGGCCGGTCGGGATCGCCGCCGGGCCGGATGGAAACCTATGGTTCACCGAGGCGTTAGGTAATCGGATCGGCCGAATCACGCCGGCCGGAGCCATCACCGAGTATCCAACCTTGCCCACACCGAACAGTTGGCCGAGCGATATTACGGCCGGGCCGGATGGAAACCTGTGGTTCACCGAGGCGTTAGGCAATCGGATTGGGCGGCTCACACCGCCTGCGGAGAAAACCTCGCCAAATGAAGCCATCATCGAATACCCCCCCTTGCCCACACCGAACAGTTGGCCGCTCTGCATCACGACCGGTCCGGACGGCGAGCTGTGGTTCACCGAGTATAAGGGCTGCAGGATCGGGCAACTCACGTAGTACTCCAGCGGCAGTTCGTGATATTTAGCCTTTCTTCGCTGGTAGTGAGGCTGTTTTGCGCGGTGTTGATGTATTCGCCGCCACGTCGGCCAGTGGCGCACGGTGGTGTAGTCCCGGATCGGGGTGGTGAGGAGTGCCAGGAGACGATTGATTTCACCGAGCGTTCGCCGTTTTCGACCTGCCCGGCCCCCACGGCGATGCTGCACGACATCGAACTGGAAAACCCACAACCGAACCGCTGCTTCGCAGTCCGCGGCGCCGAGCACGCCACTCATATCCTCGGCGAACTCGGCGAGCCCGCCGATCGTGTCGCCCTCGTCCGCGACGGCATCGCCGGACACATGACCCTCGGCGTCGACTCCGACCTTTCCGACCTCGCTGGCGCGCTTGCCGCTGCCGCGGGAGTCGATCTGTTCGGCAACCGCCTGCACGAACTCGACCCGCGGTGGGTCGGTCGAACTCAGTAGAGCCCTCGGCCTGCAATGCGGCATGGAAGCGCTCCACCGGCACGTCCGACAGTCCCCCGGTGACCGGGTCCGGGACGATCCGGTCGACGTGCGGTCGCAGCAGTGGGTGGGGGCGAAACCTTCTGGCCTCAGGCGAGACCGATTCGCTGTCGGAGTTCGGGGCCGTGCTGGACGTAGTCGGTGTTAGCGGGCACGCCATCCTTGAAATCGGAGGGGACGAGCTGACGGACGATCGCCTTCTCCAGGCAGCGGAAGCACGCGTGGCCTTCCAGTCCCGAGCTCTTCCGCAACTCGTCGTGGACCATGTAGAGATCCGCGTCGGGACTCCGACACGCATCGCAGCGCAGGTCCATCTCGTACTGCGCCCACTCGTACCGGTGTCGTGCGCCGTTGTCCCACTCGATCTCGCGCCAACCTTGATCACCGCGAATGCGTGTGGGCCGAGCCTTGTGCGTATCGGCGTAGTCGACGGTGAGGTCGTTAATGGCCGACTCCACGTCGGCTGGCCCGAGATCCATTCTCTGTGCGTCGAACACCCTGTTGACCGCTCGGCTTCATGCCACGAAGCCCGCCGACCCGACCGGTGCCGGGCCGCTTCCGACGAACGCACACGCGCCGAGTGGCGTGCATTCGATGAGCGCGTGACGCATATCCGACAGACGCGTAGTCCCCAGTGGCGAAATCCCCCTGCTGTGGCTAGGTTTGTGCAGGTAGCGGCGATTTCGCGGCAACAGTTGAAACGGAACTGATCATTCTGCTAAGTTCTTTGCAGAACAGAACGAATCATTCCGTTCCGAATCATAGGGAGAGACCATGACCGAGATCCACCCCTTTCGCATCGAGATCCCCCAGGCCGACCTCGACGATCTGAACTACCGGCTGACCCACGCGCGGTTCGCCGACGAACTGCCCGCCGAGAAGGTCGCGGGCAAGGTCGACCTCGGTATCCCGGTGCCGCCGGGCTGGGAATACGGCGTGCCGGGCGCGTTCGTCCGCCCGTTGATCCAGCGGTGGCGCGACGAGTTTGATTGGCGCGCGGTCGAGAAGAACCTCAACACGGTCCCGCACTTCCGCACCGAGATCGACGGACAGCAGATCCACTTTGTGCACATCCGCTCGGCGAACCCCGAGGCGACCCCGCTGATGCTGACCCACGGGTGGCCGAGCTCCTTCGTCGAGTACCTCGGCTTGGTCGACAAGCTCACCGACGCGTTCCACCTGGTGATCCCGTCCTACCCCGGGTACGCCTTCTCCGGCCCGACCCGCGATATCGGCTGGACGCCGGAGCGGATGGCCGCCGCCTACGTCGAGCTGATGCGCCGCCTCGGGTACGAGCGCTACGGCGTGCACGGTAACGACGCGGGTGCGATCGTGACCCCGGAGATGGGCAGGCTGGCCCCGGACAACGTGATCGGCGTACACGTCAACCAGATCTTCGCCTTCCCCAGCGGCGATCCGGACGAGCTTGCGAACCTGAGCGAGCAGGACCGGGCGTTCATCGAGTTCGGCCAGAAGTTCCTTGAGCACTCCATCCACGACTTCAGCCAGCGGGCCCAGCCGCAGACCATTGCTGCGGGCCTCGCGGATTCCCCGGTCGGCCAGCTGACCTGGAGCAGCCAGCTCCTCGGCGCCCTCGACCCCGACGACCTCCTCATCAACGTCGCGATCTACTGGTTCACCAACACCGCGGCTTCCTCAGCCCGCTTCTACTACGAGAACGCCAAGGGCACCCACGCCACGGAGCCGACCACCGTCCCCATCGGCCTCGCCTCTTTCGGCTACGACTACAAGCCACCGCGCGCCCTCGCCGAACGCGACCATGCCAACATCGTCCAGTGGAACGAGTACAGCGAGGGTGGCCACTGGGCCGCCTATGAGGTCCCCGACCTGCTCGCTACCGACATCCGCAATTTCTTCGCCGAACTCGGCTGAGATTCCCGAACTCCGCTGAGCAAACCACCCACCTGGCCCCGATCCAAACCCGATCGGGGCCAAGGCGCCCCTTGGGGGCTCAGTCACTCGGATGGGCTTCTATGTCGACGTCAACCGCCATGACCGAGTTCGCGGTGGTACCCGAACAGCACGACGACGCCGTGAAAAGGACCGCGTCCGATAGGACAAGGGCTCCGAGTCCCCGCAGCGCAGCATCCCCGCGGGCGGCGGCTGGTGGGCCCACGGGAAAGGCGGTCCGAAAGCCCTCGCGTCCAAGCGCGTCGGCGCAGGGACAGGCCGGGTCGGCTACACCTACCTGCACACCGCGACAACGCGCTCACCTCCGCCGCCGCAGCGGTCACGGACCGGCAGGTGGTACTGACCACCACGAAGTTCGACCGGTTCGCGCGCAACATGGCCGAGGCCGGCGAGATCCTCACCAGTCTGCGCCAGCGAGATGTCCTGTTCGGGCTCGGCAGTCAGATCTACGACTGGGCCGACCCGTTCGGCAAACTGTTTCTGCAAACCCTCGCCATGGTCGCCGAATTCGAGGCCAACCTCAACCACCTACGCACCCGCGAGGGCATGGCCAAGGCCCGCGCGAAGGGGCGCCTCAAGGGCAAACAGCCGAAACTGCCTCTGGCAGCACAGAAGACGATCCACCGCCGCTACCACGACCCCGACGACGATGCGAGCCTGGCCGACCTCGCCCAGGAATACAGCGTCGGCCGCTCCACCATCCACCGCATCATCAGCGGCACCGCACCCCTGGCGTAGCGCTCATGCACCTGGTGACACGTTTCTTACGGTCGCCCCCGCTCGTGGAATCCGTGCTCGCGGACAGCCCCGGCCGCTACCCGTTCAGCGTCCGGGTCGAGACGCTGGTACCTGCTCCGCCGGGGTGATCCGCCGATGTAATGGCTAGGCAAAGCGGCGCAAGGAGGTTGGGCTCGGAAAGGGCTTGCGCCCCAATGTTTGCGTCGTACCTACGCCTCGCTCGCCGAAACAGGACCGACTCTCGCATTCAGCGTCCGCGCGAGAGCTTTTTGGGCATTGATCATGCGGCGCGGGACGGGGCGTATCGGTAGACCACCGAGGTACTCGTGGAGGTGGATCGGCCAGCGCCTCGCCATGCATGCCCGACGCCATGCGACGAGGATGTCTGCGACGTCGAAGGGAAGGTAAGGATTTTCCCCGATCCCTTCCAGGAATTGCAGATCCGGCAAGGTCAGCACAGCGGGGGCAAGGATCCTGCCATCGAATTCTTCGAGATGTGGACGGCGGCGCAGCTGTAGGTCCAGATCGGTGGTGTCCAGATTTGGTACTCCGCCGTCAGGAACTATGACCAACGGCACGAAGACTGCGGATTTGGAGACCCCGAAGGCGGATCCGCTGGTGTAGAGCTTGCGGATCGTTTTGGCTACCTGGTTGAACTTTCCGTCGTCACCGGAGAAGGTCTGGATGATGTCGGCGGCGTAGTCCTCCACCGAACCGAGGCCCTGCACAAGCGCGGCATCGAGATGGTGGTTTGTGGCATCGATGACAAAGCAGTGTTGACCTGCGGGAATCGCCCAGTCGCACGCAGACGCCAGTGCGCTCTTGTTCTCGGTCCAGGCCGTCTGTAGCTCGGCTTCGTGAACGAGGCGCTTCATCTTCCTGCTGCTTTTGACGATGATCGACAAGGAATCACCGACTGACCGTTCGAAAGCGTGGTTCATTCCGTGGCTGAATGCCTCTGCCGCCGAGCCGGAGACAGGCTGGCGGCGCTTGTGGCTCGGCAGGCCCATGAAAGTCGGCCAGTACAGCAGCGAGCCGAAGAAACGGTCGATTCCCCATTGGTATCGCAGCAGCAGCACAGTATCGGTCGACAGTCGCAGAAACGGGTACTGAGTCATCGTGTAGCGCTGCCACGGCGTCCGGCCGTGCCGGTGATCAGCTATGAGCTTCGCTCGATACTCAGCCGGCGGTAGCGACATGTCCTCGATGCAGAACGACACTACGCTCTCAGTCGCGCCTGCAGAGATGAGGTCCGCGAGGGAGAATTCGACCTGTCCGGTCTTGGCTCGCTTGGCGATGATCTGACCGAGCGCGAGTAGATCGAGCAGTTCGAGACCGTTCGCCCTGGCGAAGGCCTCGGCAGGATTGGCCCCTAGATCAGCGTGGGTCACCTTCTCCGGCCAGGGCCGGAACCACAGCTCCTGGGTGTTGGCCTGCAGCACCTCCAGCAGCCGGATGGCGTCGGCGAGGGCGTTCGATACCTCTGCAAGCATGTGCTCTCGCATAGCGGCGATGGTTTGCTCGACGTCGCGGGCAGCAGCGTCGGCGCTCATCTGCTGTATCACCTCGGGAGATACCAGCCCGTCGTCGCTGTATTCGCTCCGGTTCTGCTCGTTGTTGGTCGAAAGGATCAGGCGTGCCAGTACCTCGGAGCTAGCGGGGTCGGCTTCTGAGTCGATCGCCGCGTTCTCAAAGATCTCTCTGGTGAGCTGAGTAAGTGCGCGCGGAGGGACAAGGAAGTCTCCGTTACGGACACGCGGCATCAGCGTTTGAGCCCAGGGCGCGCCGGTCGACCGAAGAAACGCCAACTGGAACGGTTTGAACTTTTGCTCGTTCGTCATCGCGTCGTCGAGCTTCGACCACAGTTCAGAAACCGCTCGCACTATCGAGGTCAGATCGACCTCACTGAGCAAGGTTGCGCGCTTCTCGGCCTCGATCGGCGACACCCCCGCGTCGGCACACATCAATACAAAGTGAGATTGCCCCTGTTTCCCGGACGGGTTGGGTGTGATGCTCACGCGGCTGTGTGAGTGGGGGTGTGGGTTCGTTCGTACTCTACGGGGCTGAGCATTCCGATCTTCGAGTGTCGCCTTGTCGGGTTGTAGAAGGATTCGATGTAGTCGAAGATCGCGTTCGCCAGTTCCTGACGCGTGGCCCATGCCTTTTGGTCGAGCAACTCCAATTGCATGGTGCCGAAGAAGCTTTCGACCATGCTGTTGTCGAAACAGTCCCCGATCGATCCCATCGAGCCGAGCAGTCCGGCCGCGCGGATGCGCTGCCCGAACGCCCAGCTGGTGTACTGCTCAGGTTCAACCGGTGGACGCAACACCCGAGGTCGCGGAGGGTGTTATGGGAAGGCCGTCGGACTGGATGCGGGAGGTCACCGGACGAACGCCGATGCGGTCGCCGGGGGCTCCAGGGATGCCGCGGGCGGTGGAGCGCCTGTTCTGGGACAAGATCGCCGAGGGCCTGCTTCCAGCGGAAGCTGGTGTAGCAGTGGGGGTATCGCCTGTCAAGGGCAGTCGATGGTTCCGTGATGCTGGCGGGATGTCACCGTATTCCTGGGCCAGGCCAGGCGGCCGTTACCTGTCTTTCGCCGAACGTGAGGAGATCGCGCTACTCAGGGTGCAGGGCAAGGGTGTGCGGCAGATCGCGCGGGCGCTGGGTCGCAGCCCGTCGACAATCTCTCGTGAGCTGCGGCGTAACGCCGCGACCCGCAGCGGCAAGCTCGACTACCGCGCCTCGGTCGCCCAGTGGAAAGCCGAACTGTTCGCCAGACGCCCGAAAACGGCGAAACTCGCTGATAACAAACAACTTCGGGACTACGTACAGCAGCGCCTAGCGGGGCGGATCACCGATGCGAAGGGCAGGGCCGCCGCCGGGCCGGCGACGGGAACCTGGACCGGCCGCAACAAACCGCACCGCTCGGACCGGCAATGGGTTCAGGCGTGGAGCCCGGAGCAGATCGCGCACCGACTGAAGATCGACTTCCCCGACGACAAGTCGATGCGGATCAGCCACGAGGCCATCTACCAGGCACTATACATCGCAGGACGCGGCGCCCTCGATCGGGAACTGATCCTGACTCTGCGAACCGGCCGGGCACTGCGCATGCTTCGAGCTCGGTCCAAACGCGTCGCCTGGGCCCACATCACGCCCGAGGTGCTGATCGGCAACCGGCCGGCCGAAGCCGAGAACCGCGCGAACCCGGGCCATTGGGAGGGTGATCTCATCATCGGCACCGATCGCTCGGCGATCGGAACCCTCGTCGACCGGTCCACCCGGTTCACCGTCCTCGTCCACCTGCCCCGCGAGGACGGCTGGAGGGAGATGGCACCGGTCAAGAACGGTGCCGCGCTGAGCGGTTACGGGGCATCATCGATGAACAAAGCGCTTTCGGCGGCGTTGCGGAAGATCCCCGAGCCGATGCTCAAGTCTCTGACCTGGGACCGAGGTAAGGAGTTGTCGGCCATGCGGAGTTGACATCGAATACCGGTGTCCCGGTCTTCTTCGCCGATCCGCACAGTCCATGGCAGCGCGGAACCAATGAGAACACGAACGGCCTTCTGCGCCAATTTTTTCCTAAGGGCACCGACCTGTCGCGGTGGACCGCTAAGGACCTTGCGGCCGTCGCATACACCCTCAACACGCGACCGCGGAAGGTCCTCGGGTGGCGCACGCCGACCGAGGCGATGGAACTACACCTACAATCCCTTCAACAACGAAATGTTGCGTCGACCAGTTGAATTCGCCCTGAGCGCCGTGGTCGGAATGGGCGATCGTTCGACCCGCGGGAGGTCGGCGCCGCCACCTGGCCATGTCCAACGCGTCGCAGACCAACTTGGCACGCAGATGATCTGCGATCGACCACCCGACGATCCTGCGGGAGAAAGCATCCAGCACGACCGCGCAGTACACCCAGCCCTGGTTGGTGCGGTGCTGGGTCACATCCATATACACCACAGCCGGTCCGGGCCAGCTGCGCCGAACCGGCGGTTGACCAGGTCCGGATGTGGACTGGCCTGCCGATCCCGTGTCGTGCAACCTCGACGACGACGGAAGACCCCGGTCAGGCCAGCCTTGCGCATCAGCCGGGCCACGCGTTTACGACCCACCCGGATCCCTCGACCGAGCCGCAGCTCGGCATGCACCCGCGGAGCACCATAAGTACCGCGTGAAGCGGTGTGGATATCGTCGATCGTGGCGGCGAGTTCACGATCGGCGCAGGCACGCGCGGACTCACCGCGATGTTTCCATTCGTAGTACCCGGAGGTCGACACCCGCAGCACACGGCACGCCACCGTGACCGGGACGCCGGCTTCGGCCAATTCGGCGACCACCGGGAACACTATTTTGGGAGAACGTTCTCCCGCGCGAAGTAGGCCGCCGCCTTACGGAGCACCTCGTTCTCGAGTTCGAGCTGCCGAGTCTTGCGCCGCAGCTCGACCAGCTCCTTGCGTTCGGTGCTGGTCACGCCTTCACGTGCGCCCTCATCGATGTCGGCTCTTTTGAGCCAGTTCCGCAAGCACGACTCAGAAATCCCCAAGCCCTTCGCGACCTGACCGATCGGCCTGTCGCTGCTGCGGGCCAACTCGATCGCGCGCTGACGGAACTCCAGTGGGTGTGCTGGTGGCATCCAGACTCCTTTCGGAGGCGAGTATCTCGCCTCACTGTCGGTGTCCGGAAGACCGGGGCAACCTCAGAGTTCGAGGATCTCAGGATGCGTGTCGGTTCGAGGTTCTGCCGGGTCGAGACTCGCCGGACCGCGTCGAAGAAGCTGGCTGGGATGGTGTCGGAGCTGCCGAACAAGGACTGTTGGACACTGGCCGAGCATGCCGGCGACACGAGTCCGGATGCGATGCAGCATCTGCTGTCGGCAGCGGGGGTCGACGAGGATGGGCTGCGAGATGACTTGCGCGACTATGTGCTCGAGCATCTCGGCAGCGCCGGGGCGGTCCTGGTGGTCGACGAGAGTGGCGACCTGAAGAAGGGCACCAAGACCGTCGGGGTGCAGCGCCAATACACCGGCACCGCTGGACGTATCGAGAATTCACAGGTCGCGGGATCTCGGTTACGCCACCGAGACCGGTCACGCGTTCCTCGACACCGAGCTGTACCTGCCGAAGCCTTGGACCACCGACCGCGCCCGCTGCGCCGAGGCCGGAGTTCCCGCCGACGTGAGCTTCGCCACCAAACCCGCGTTGGCGCGCAAGATGATCGTGCGCGCTCTCGACGCGGGAGTCGCCGCCGCCTGGGTCACCGGCGATGAGGTGTACGGCGCCGACCCCGCGCTGCGGGGCGCGCTCGAGAACCGCGGCGTCGGATACGTGGTGGCCATCGGCCCGCGACCGGCGCGTGAACACCGCCACCGGCCGCTACCGCGCCGACGAGCTCGCCGCCCGGGTGCCGCGCCGCGGCTGGCAACCCCTGTCGGCTGGTGATGGCGCGAAGGGTCCACGAGAGTACGACTGGGCCTGGATCGGCATCAGCGCCGACACCGACGACGCGGCGACCGGGCATCGGTGGCTTCTGATTCGCCGCAACCGAACCAGCGGCGAACTGGCCTATTACCGCTGCTACGCACCCGAACCCGTACCGCTGAGCGCGCTCGTGGCCGTGACCGGGCGCAGGTGGTCGATCGAGGCAAATTTTCAGACCGCCAAGGGCCTATATGCGGACTGGACCAGCACCAGGTCCGCCGATGGTCATCGTGGCGGCGCTGGACGATCCTAGCGATGCTGGCCCACGCCTTCCTCACCGCCCTCGCTATCACCGAACCGCCCCCGACCACCCCCGCCAGCGCTGGACAACCTGCCAAAACCACACTTATCGCGCTGACTCGCAACGAGATCCGACATCTCTTCGCCGTACTCGTCACCCGCCCCGCCCGCAGTATCGGGCATCGACTGGCCTGGTCCACATGGCGACGACGACACCAACACCACGCCCGCACCAGCCACTACCAACAGCGATCCCACACCACACCATGAAAACGAAGTCCGGCTGGAGTACTAGATCGGCAGCCAGTGGCGAGTGAGCAATGTGCTGCAGATGAGATTCGAGGACGACGTTGCTACCATCAGCCTCGATGGTCGCGCACTCTTCGTACCGGAACTCCCGAGGGTCGTCCCTCGGTTCGATGTCAACTCTTTGCGGAAGGAAGACCCGGTTACGCAACATCGAACCCGCCGACCATGGGGCGTTCGTCCGGTTCGACCGGGCCTCGGCAGCATTGGGTGCATCGGCACCAGTGGGAGGACATCAGTTCTGGGCAACGCACAGGACGTCGGGAGCCGATCTACGCGGCGATCATCACTTCGCGATCGAGTCTCTGCGCAATCGGATGGTAGTAGGGTCCCTCTGTGTCTGCGAACTCGGTTCGAACGCAGGATCATTCAGTTACACCGTTGGCATCGCGCCCATGTTTCGGCGATGTGGCTACGCCACAGACTCGATCGTCGTACTGCTTGCACACATGTTCGGTGCATGCGGCTATCGCAAATGTGACATCTGGGTCTATGCTGGCAACCTCGGTTCCTTGGCGCTACATGGCGTCGTTGGTTTCCGCGAACTAGGGAGCGTCGCTGATACCGAGGTGCTTCGCGGCCACGTTCGATACATGATCAACATGAGTATTACCGCCGAGGAGTTCGCAGCGCGTCATCCTCATCCGATGCTTGGACATCCGTTCGATTCGGCACGGCGCGGGCTGCACTGGCGATCGCGGCGCGGACGTCATTGGCACATGAGGCAACGACTACCGATCTTCTGAGTTTAGCCCCATCTCTGTGAGACAGAGTCTTAGTCAGGGCCTCGATGTGTTGTGTCGGTGTGTATTTTGTGACAGGCGATGCTGGGACGAGGCCCGGCGGCTGCTCGCCGCGCGGGGTCTATCGCGGACGACCGTTTGCGTTGGGGCCCTAGCGTTGCCGCTCCCTCGGGTCAGCTGGCGCCGCGCACTCACCACGGCCGGGAATACCGCGTGGCGTGACGGCGGAAAAAGACGATTCAATCCTCTCGAGGAGTGGAGACTGCCGAACGAGCGGAGCGGTGTCAGCGCCAGCCGTGCACGAGGTAGCAGGGCGTGAGGGTTGTTGCAGAGAGTAGCTCGGCTCGTCCAGGCTATAGCCGATGGATTGCGCAAACCGCCAGATACCACACATTGCGGAGCACATCGGAAAAGGCCTACAGAGGCCGCCCGATAGGCGCGGACGGGGACTGTGAACCATGAGTTTGGTGAAGGCCACACTTCGGCCGCCGCCCGGCTGAAATATGCCATGGACGGCACTGGTCTGGCCAAGGCGTACTACGAGGGCAGGGAGGACCAGCTCTCCGCGTTGGGCCTGAGATTGAATTGCGTGGTGCTGTGGAACACTGTCTACCTCGACCACGCCCTGAGTGTGCTGCGTGGACACGGCTACCCGGTGCCCGACGCCGACGTGGCGCGGCTGTCGGCGTTCATCCGCGCCCACCTCGGCCTGGAAGGGCACCACAGCTTCGTGCTGCCCGACCTGGACGGGCGGCCCTGGCCACTACGCGCCCCGGCCACCCCCGACGACCGGTGAGGCGATTCGGCCGAACCATGGACGAGGCCGTCCATCGCCTCACCGAGGCAACAAGGAAGGCGTGTACATGGCATGCAGGCAACACCAAATACGTCAGCGGCGAGCTTGAGCACGGAGTTGCTGAACGCATCCCTGACCTCGACAAGCATCTTGGAGACCAGGCTGCGCGGCACGAGTTGTCGCCGGATCCAGCATCCACCCACGATGAGCCTGCTGGCGAGCACAGACCGGATGCTCCCCTACTGGTCGCGGACGAACTGGGCAGGATGCTGGGCACCGAGGCGACATGGGGAAATATGGTTGAACCGGACGTTCGAGACGTGGGCACGCTCACCCGATGGGACCCCGCTACCACCGCTGAACCGGGATGTGGTGCTGTCCTGCTGGGACATGTTGTTGTGCGCCGGAGTCCGTTCCGGCGCACTCAAGCATGCCGACGTCCGTCGAATCTATGAGTGGTTTCCGCAAATTATTCCACGACGTTGCCGCATGACAAGGTCTCGACGACTAATGAGACTATTGGATGGGAAGAACGCTTCAAAGCAATGCTTGCGCCTCATGGATTGCAACCTTTCCCACCGGGTGATGGGCATCTCGGTCGACAGCCGCGGCGTGGAGACTTGGTTGTTTGGGCCGCGGAGGAGACCCGGTTGGCCCATGTGTCGCGTCCGGCTGAATACTGACCCTCTGGTTCCGGGTGAATGTTGACCCACCCGTGAACGATCATGAGGTGCTGAACGTGGAGGACTGGGCGGAGATCCGCCGGTTGCATCGCTCGGAGGGGAT
>NZ_VUOT01000062.1:0-18333 GCF_009829295.1 Nocardia sp. CY15 | reverse complement strand
TCAACAGGCAAGGGGCACAACCCCGATCGGTGAACCAGTGGTGGCATGCAGGCGCCGGAGACCCGAATTCTCACCCCGGCCGGCCGTGCCGGGCGAGGGCTTCGAGCCCGTCACCGAGTTTGAATGACCACGATCTGCCCGGTGTGGTGGTCGAAGCGTTCCAGATCGACGTCGGCGATGCGGAGATCCCCGCCCGCTTCGACACCGACCCGGAACCGATGAGCACCGACGCGCGCGACGCGCACCCGGTAGCCGACGCCGCGCAGCTTCAGGTCGTGCGGCCGCCCGCTCTGGTGCTGCACCTGCGGGCGTCCGCCTGCGGCGGTGGACAGCAGCCGGTCCCGCTCGACCCGCTCTTCCTCCTCGTAGGCGTCGATGGCGGCCGCGGCCACCGCGACGGTGGAGTGGCGGTGCGACACGAGACGGCCCTCGCCGCGCACGCGGTCGATCCAGCCGGTGTCGGCGACCGCGTCGATCACCTCGGGCTGGGCGAGCAGGTCGAGTACGAAACTCTTGTTGGTGGCGCCGCCCTCGATGACCACTCGGGTCTGCGAGACCGCCCGGCGCAGCCTGCCCAGCGCCTCGTCGCGGTTGCGGCCGTAAGCGATGATCTTGGCGATCATGGAGTCGAAGTCGGCCGGGATGGTGTCGCCCTCGCTGACACCGGTGTCCACGCGGATGCCGGGGCCGGCGGGCAGGTCCAGGCGAGCGATACGGCCCGGGGCAGGCGCGAAGTCGCGATCCGGATCCTCGGCGTTGAGCCGCGCTTCGATGGCGTGGCCGCGCTCAGCCGGGGGCTCGCCCTCGAGCTTGCCGCCGGAGGCCACGTGCAGCTGCGCCCGGACCAGGTCGAAACCGGTGGTCGATTCGGTGATCGGGTGTTCGACTTGCAGCCGGGTGTTGACCTCGAGGAAGGCGAACAGCTGGTCACCGGGGTGGTACAGGAACTCGACGGTCGCCGCGCCGCGGTATCCGACCGCGATCGCCAGCCGCTCGGCCGACGCCTTGAGTTCGGCGGTCTGCTCGGGGCTCAGCACCGGCGACGCGGACTCCTCGATGATCTTCTGGTTGCGTCGCTGCACCGAGCAGTCGCGCACACCGAGTGCCCAGGCGGTGCCCTGACCGTCCGCGATGACCTGCACCTCGACGTGGCGGGCCCCGGTGACGAGCCGCTCCAGGAAGACGACGCCGCTGCCGAAGGCCCGCGCGGCTTCCTGGCGGGTGCGTTCGTAGGCGTCGACGAGTTCGGCCTCGTTGGTGATCACCCGGATACCGCGACCACCGCCACCGGCGGTGGCCTTGAGCATCAGCGGGTAGCCGATCTCGGCCGCGGCGGCCAGGGCGGCGTCCACGGACTCGACCGCACCCCGGCTCCACGGCGCGACCGGCACGCCGACCTCCTCGGCGATCAGCTTGGCGCCGATCTTGTCGCCGAGCTTGCGCATCGCGTCCGGGCTCGGGCCGATGAAGGTGATGCCGATCTGCTCGCACAACTCCGCGAACGCCGGGTCCTCCGCGACGAAACCCCAGCCGACCCAGGCGGCATCGGATCCAGTCGCCACCAGCGCACGCTCGAGCGCCTTCAGGTCGAGGTAGGGGCGTGCGGATGCGGGACCGAGATCGTAGGCGATGTCGGCCTCTCGCACGAACGTCGCGTTCCGGTCCACATCGGTATAGAGAGCGACGGTTTCGATCGGTCTCGCGGTCTCGGCCGCCAGATCCCGGACAGCGTGGATAAGGCGCATCGCCGCCTCTCCCCGGTTGACGATGGCGATGCGATTGAACACTCGCCTGGCTCCTTTCTATCCCATGCTCCGGCCCCGTCGACGGGCGAGCCGATCGCGGCTGTGCGTAGTGTGCACCTCGAGCCTGGAATTATGCACGGCATATGGGCCCTACTCGCGCGTATACGTTCGGCGAGCCGTCCGCTGCCGAGGTCGATCACGTGTGGCGGTAGGCGAGCGCCTGGGCGCCCTTCGATGCTTACCGGGTCAGTGGCATGCCGAACGCTGCGAACAGGGTTGGTTGAAGAAAGACGGTGATGGCGGCAACCCCGCCGTGGTCTGTGGTGATGACGTGTATCGAGTGGGCTTCGAGGATGCCGTCGGCGCCACGACGGTATTCGGCTACAGCGGGTTGTCCGTTCGCGGCCGTCGGGATCAGCAGGAGATCGCCGGGCTTGGCGAAAGCCCGCTTGGCAAGGAACCGGGTCACGGCGTCGCGGCCGGTGAACCATACCGGCACCGGCGGCATTTCCAGCCTGACGTCGGCGGCCAGTAGTTCGGTGAGGGCGGCGAGGTCGGCGTTCTCGAACGCCGCGCAGTAGCGGTCGAGTAGCGCACGGCCTCGGGCGTCCTCCGGTTCGGTCACGCTTTCGTCGGTGGGGGCGACCTCGGCGAGCCGGGCGCGTGCCCGTTGAAGTGCGCTGTTGACCGCGGATGGCGACGTTTCGAGCAGTTCGGCGACTTCGGCGGCGCTGAACTGGGCGACGTCGCGCAGGATCAACACGGCTCGCTGGCGTGCAGGTAACTCTTGCATGGCCGTCATCACCGCCAGCCGGACGCTTTCCCTGGCGACGAGGGCGCTCTCCGGGGTGAAAGCGTCTGGCAGCGGCTCCAACCATCGGTGAGTACCGGCGTCGCCGTCGAGACCCACATCCGGATCGACCGAGCCGGCGCCCAGGCCGGCCGGCAACACTCGGCGGGCGCGGTTCTCCAGTGCGCGCAGGCACGCGGTGGTCGCGATGCGGTACAGCCAGGTCCGCAGCGCCGCGCGCTCCTCGAACGCCGGATAGCCGCGCCAACCGCGCAGGTAGGTCTCCTGGACGAGATCCTCGGCGTCGTGCACCGAACCGAGCATGCGGTAGCAGTGGGCGATCAATTCGGCGCGGAACGGCGCCGCCTGCTCGATGAAATCCTCCTGGACCGGCACAGTCGTACTCCCATTCTCGAGGTGGTGGGGACGCGAGCCCCATACCGGTACAGATACGTCCGGCGACCGGAATTCATCGGTCGGCCCGCCACGAAAGACCAGCGGAGCCGCAACCGATGAATCGTGGCGGCGAGACGTATCTCAATCAGTACGGACTCGAAGCACCTCCCCAACGAAAGCGAATACGACCGTGAATGTGACAAACAAACCCGGCGCCCTCGACGGCACGACGTCGATCGTGACCGGAGCCAGCCGTGGATTCGGCCTCGGCATCGCCCGGGCGCTGTCGGCGGCAGGCGCCCACGTCGTCGGCGTCGCCCGGGGCGGCCCGCATCTCGACGCGGTGCGCGACGAACTCGGCGCTACCTTCACCGCGGTCAGCGCCGACGCCGCCGATCCCGCGACGGCCGCCCGTCTCCTCGACGAGTATCGACCGCGCACCGTGGTTTTGTGCGCGGGAGCGACTCCCCGGATGAGCCCCTTACAGGATCAGACGTGGGAAACCTTCAGCCAGAATTGGAGTGTCGACGTCGCGCAGGCGTTCTATTGGATCCGCGAAGCGCTGCGCCGCCCGCTCGCGCCGGGTAGCTCGGTGATCGCGATCTCCAGCGGCGCGGCGATCCACGGGTCGCCGCTCAGCGGTGGTTACGCGGGGGCGAAGGCCACCGTCAAGTTCATCACGAGCTATGCCGCCGTGGAGTCCGAACGGGCCGAGCTGGGGATCAGGTTCGTATCCGTTCTTCCACAGTTGACGCCCGCCACCGATCTCGGGGCAGCGGCAGTGGCCGGCTACGCCGAGCGGCAAGGGGTCGATGTCGACACCTTCGTGCGGGCCTTGGGACCCTCCCTCACCCCGGAACAGGTGGGCAAGTCGGTTCTCGAGATCGCGACTGCCGAGCACCCGATCCACCCCGCGAACACGCTCACCGCCGCGGGCATGTCACCGCTGGCCTGACTCGCCGGAACCGTAGGAAGGAAGGACATCCGCAATGAACAAACCGCCTATCGTCGCGCCGCAGGAGTGGGAGGCAGCGTGGCAGCAACTGCTCGTGAAGGAAAAGGAGGTGAGCCGCGCTCGTGACGCGCTCGCCGCCTTGCGACGACGGATGCCATGGCAGGCCGTGGACAAGAAGTACGCGTTCGAAGGACCTGAGGGCAGTGCGACTCTGCTCGACTTGTTCCACGGTCGACGTCAGCTGATCGTCTACCGCGCCTTCTTCGAGCCCGGCGTGGGCGGCTGGCCCCACCACGCCTGCCGCGGCTGCTCCATGATGGCCGATCATGTCGCCGACCTCGCCCACCTGAACGCCCGCGACACCACGCTGGTGTTCGCCTCCCGTGCGCCGCAGCCGGACATCGAGCGCGTGAAGGCGCGGATGGGCTGGAAGATGCCGTGGTACACCATCACCGACGATTTCGACGCCGACTTCGGCGTGGACGAATGGCACGGCACGAACGCGTTCATTCACGACGGTGACAGCGTGTTCCGCACCTACTTCATCAACAACCGCGGCGACGAGGCGCTGGGGACCACGTGGAGCTTCCTCGACATGACCGCGCTGGGGCGCCAGGAGCAATGGGAGGACTCGCCGGAGGGCTACCCACAGACCCCACCCTACGAGTGGTGGGACTGGCATGACACCTACGGCGAGCACAAGCCCTCTCGGTGGTTCGGTGACCCCGACCCGGACAACCCGAACGACCAACGGCCGCCGCGTGCCGGCTCGAAAGACTGCGGCTGCGCATGATCGGTGATTCCACGCGTGGGTGTTCCGCGCTCTGATACCGAGTTCCTCGATGCGAGCCGAGCCGAGCGTAGATGGGAGACGACTCGGCTCGGCCCCGCAAGGCCTACTCGATGAGCTCCTCGCTCTTCAGCCAGTCGTAGGCGACGTCGGCGGGATCTTCTCCATCGATGTCGACGCGACCGTTGAGGTCCTGCATCAGTTCGTCGGTGAGGCGCTCGGAGATGGTCCCGAGCAGGGGCCGCAACTGCGGGTAGCGGTCGATGATGACCCCGCGCACGACCGCCGCGCCGCTGTAGGGCAGGAAGAACTTCTTGTCGTCGTCGAGGACGACGAGGTTCAGGTTCTTGACCCGGCCGTCGGTGGTGTAGATCATGCCGAAATTGCACGGGACGCCTCTGGCCGTCGCCGTGTAGACCACACCCGCGTCCATCCGCGTGACGTTGCCCGGTGGAACACCGTTCGGGTCGTTGTAGGGGATCCCGTACTTCTGCAGCATCGGAATGAAACCGTCGGAGCGGCTGAAGAATTCGTCATCGACGCAGAAAGTCCGATCGGGGACCGGGAGCGCGGCAACGTCGGACAGGGACCGAACCTTCAGACGTTCGGCGTTCGGCGTCGAGGTGCCGAACGCGTACGTGTCGTTGAAGTTGGCCGGTGGGAGCCACTCCAGGTCGTGCTCGCGCTTCTCGATATCGTGGACACGCTGCCACAGTTCTTTCGGATCCGAGATCGTCTCGGTCTGGTTGTGGTAGTTCACCCACCCGGTGCCGGTGTACTCCCAGAGCACGTCGGCGTCATCGTTGAGCTGGGCTTGCCGCGACGAGGCCGAACCCGGCGCGCCGGTCAGGTCCGTGACCTCCGCGCCCGCCGCGGCCAGATAAGTCGCGGTGATCTTGCCCAGCAGCACGCCCTCGGTGAAGCTCTTCGAGGTGACGACCAGTTTCGCGCCGTCCAGCGGGCGCGCGCCGTCCGGCAGGCGCGCGTCGTGGAACGTTCCGGACGAACTCACCAAACCGCACCCTGCGAGCATCGAGGTCGTCGCGACCAGCGCCGCCAGCAGGGTGACCATGCGGTCTCGTGGCGATCTCATGAGACACCTCGGGGAGTCGCGGCCAGTTCGACGAGTCTGCCGAGCCAGTCGATGATCAACGCCAGGAGCCCGACCAGGACCGCGCCGGACAGGAGCAGCTTGGGCAGGAAGAGGGTGACACCCGTCGTGATCAGCGTGCCGAGGCTGGTCGCGCCGATGAACGTGCTCAGCGTCGCGGTGCCGACCAGGATGACCAGCGCGGTGCGCACACCATTGAGGATCACCGGCACCGCGAGCGGTAACTCGACCTGCAACAGCGTCCGCGCGCTCGAATAGCCGATACCGCGTGACGCCTCGATCGTGCGCTGATCCACCTGCCGGAGACCGACGATCGTGTTCTGCAGGATCGGCAGGACGGCGTACACGACGAGACCGACGATCGCCGTGCGGAATCCGGTGCCCAACCAGAAGGTGAACAACACGAGCAGGCCGACCGCGGGCGCGGCCTGGCCGATGTTGGCGATGTTGACGGCGATCGGCTCGAGCCGCCGCACCCCGGGACGGGTCAGCGCGATGCCCAGCGGGATTGCGACGACGATCACGATCACCGTGGCGACCACCGTCAACTCGATGTGCGCGAGGATCGTGGTCTGGAGGTTGGCCCAGTCGAGGGACGCCTTCTCGGTCGGGGTGAACGTCGTCGATCGGTACCAGAGGACGTATCCGATACCGATGACCAGGATGATGATCGGTTCGAACCATACGTCGATCGGAACGCGGCGCAGACGACTCATGACTGCCCGGCCGATCCGTTTTCGTCGTCGGCGGCGACCACCGGAGTGGGCGCCGGATCTGTTCCCTCGACATAGGTTTCGTACGACACCTCCTCGTCGGCACGTCCTTCGGCGAGCTTGCTCCTGATCACCTCCGTCACCGAGCCGATGCCGAGCGAACCGATGACCGCGCCGCGCCCATCGGTGACGAGGGCGGCGCCTTGGCTGGTGGCGAGCATGGCGTCGAGCGCGTCGTTGAGGGTCGAGGATCGCGCGACCACGGGCAACCGCCGGTCGAGGTAGTCGGAGACCTCCGGTTTGGTCGCCACCTCCGCGAGCGAGGGCCACGACCGCGGCCGGCCGGCCTGGTCGACGACGACGACCCAGGTGTGTCCCGCGGCTTTCGCGCGTTCGATCACCCCTTGCGCCGACTCGCCGACCCGAGCGGTGATCACCTCGTCGTAGGCGACGTCACGCACCCGCGTCACGGTCAGGTACGCCAGTTTCGCGCCGGACCCGACGAACTCCTCCACGAACGGCGTTGCCGGTTCGGTCAGGATCTCCTCCGGGCGCGCGTACTGTTCGACATGACCTCCTTCGGACAGGATGAGCACCTTGTCGCCGAGCTTGGTGGCCTCCTCGAAATCGTGCGTGACGATCACGATGGTCTTGCCGAGCTCCTGCTGGATCGCGATCAGGCTGTCCTGCAGGCGGACCCGGGTGATCGGGTCGACGGCGCCGAAGGGCTCGTCCATGAGCAGAACCGGCGGGTCCGCTGCGAGCGCTCGGGCGACCCCGACCCGCTGCTGTTGACCGCCGGACATGTCCTTCGGCAGCCGTCCGGCGAAGGTGCCGGGGTCGAGACCGACCAGATCGAGCAGGTACTCGGTGCGTTCGGCGATCCGCTTCTTGTCCCATCCGAGCACCCGCGGGACGGCGCCGATGTTCTTGGCGACCGTCCAGTGCGGGAACAGGCCGCCGGACTGGATGACATACCCGATCGACTGCCGCAGCTTGTCCGGGTCCTCCCCGGTGACGTCGCGATCGCCGATGAAGATCCGGCCTTCGGTCGGCTCGATCAGCCGGTTGATCATCTTGAGCGTGGTCGTCTTGCCGCAGCCGGAGGGACCGACGAACGCGACGATATCGCCTGCTTCGATCTCGAGGTCCAGGCGCTCGACCGCAGGCTTGTGCTGACCCTTGTAGCGCTTGACGACCGAGTCCAGCCTGATGGAAGCGCCGGTCACGTTGCGCTCCGGCGTCGCCGGGCCGGGCCCGCTGGTCACGTCGTCGGTCATGACAGTCCCTTTGCGATGGTGAGCCGTCCGAGCAGGACGAGCAGCGCGTCGAACACCAGCGCGATGACGACGATGAGGATGGTGCCCGTGAGAGCCATCTCGAGGGCGTTGGCGCCGCCGAGACGGGAGAGGCCGTTGAAGATCAGCGATCCCAGGCCCGGCCCGAGCACATAGGCGACGATGGCGGCCACGCCCACGATCATCTGGGTGGACACCCTGATGCCGGTGAGGATGACCGGCCAGGCGATCGGCAATTCGACCGTCAGCAGAATGCGCCATCGCGAAAAGCCGATGCCACGCGCGGATTCGACCACCGAGGGGGGCACCGACCGCAAACCTACGATCGCGTTACCGATTACCGGCAGCGCGGCGAAGAACGTCAGCATGACGAACGAAGGGACCACGCCCAGCCCGAAAGGAACCAAGAGGATCGCCAGCAGCGCCAGCGAAGGAATCGTCAACGCGACCCGGCTCGAGGTCAGCGACAGCGCCGACAGCAGCGGCAACCGATAAACCGCCACCGCGATGAGGACGGCGACGATCGTTCCGACCAAGACGGTTTGAAACGCCAGGGAGGAATGCTGATAGGTGAGAAACGCCAGAACTTCTCCCCGTCCTCGGATGTAGCTCCATAAATTCACGGGATTCCCCTCGTCAGCCGAAGACCAGTTGGTACCTGTCTACGTGTAGTCACCGGATACTCGAGCCGTCAAAGACTAGACGATTCCGCGTGTTCGAATCCGGACGCCGCGTGCCGGGCGATTCGCGAGCTTGCCGCATTCGCGGTATTTCGATCGACACCGGCAAGGACGCATTCGTGCCCACAGACGACTTCGATTACGCCCTGTTTCGACGTTCCGAGCCGACCATGGGCGGTCGGCGTAATTCAGACGGCTCAGCGACCACGTCCGTGGCGAGAAGCTGCGAAGAGCGAGTGGCGGATTCCGCCGAACCATCTGTGTGCGAGTCATGTTCGTGACGGCATCCACCCTGGTGACGGGCTATGCCGCCCGCGTGAGCGCGCCGACGGCCGAGTAGTTTTCGGCGGTGCCCGCGATCACCGTGCTCGGCGTGCCGTCGACACCGACAGGAACCGGTCCGGCGAGCGTGATACGAGTCAGCCTGCGGTGCTCATTGCTGTCGTAGTCGTCGACCGCGTAGTGCTGTGTGGCGCGGTTGTCCCACATGGCGACGTCTCCGAGGGACCAGTCCCAGCGGGTGGTGTGCTCCAGGCGGGTCACCCGGTCCTGGAACAATCGGAACAGCGCGTGCGACTCCTGGCTGGACAGGCCGACGATCTGCTTCACGAAGCAGCCCAGCAACAGGGCGCGTTCACCCGTCTCCGGGTGCACCTCCACCACGGGGTGCTCGGTCTCGAAATAGGTCGACTCGAACTCCCGGCGGTAGGCCCTGGTGTTCTCGTCCGGATCGTCCTCGACGGCGGCGGCGTAGTCGTACTGATTGCTGTGCCGCGCGCGCAGACTCTCCGCCAGCCGCTTCAAAGGTTCCGGAAGCGCGTTGTACGCGGCGACGGTCGAGGCCCAGGTGGTCGAACCGCCGTAGCTGGGCAGCGACACCGCACGCAGGATCGATGCCCTCGGGACGCGGTCGACGAACGTGACATCGGTATGCCAGGTGTTGGAGCGCCCGTGGCGGGAATCGATGGCCAGGCTCTTCACACCCGCCGAGGTGATGGTCGGGTGCGGGGTGGTCGGTTGTCCCAGCAGTTGCGCGAACTCGTACTGGCCGTATTCCGTCAGGTGATGCTGGCCACGGAAGAAGATCACCTTGTGCTCGCTCAGTGCGGCGCGGATGGCGGCGACGGTCCGCGCGTCCAGGTCACCACCGAGCCGGACCCCGTCGATCTGTGCGCCGATGTGGGCGCCGAGTTTGACCACTGCCAGGTCGGTCTCGGTCTCGGCTGTATGGTCGGCGGACATACCGGGGGCCTTTCGCTCGAACCTGATGATCCGGCTCAGAGGAAACCAGCCCTGGTACGGCGCGGCCAGCATTACAGTCATCGAGATCGAAACGGGTGACCACGCAGGTGGTGGTCGGCCGCAGCTGCGAGTTCGTCGTATTCCGAGCAGCTCTGGTCTGCGGCGGCCGGGCGGGATTCCGAGGCTCAGCGGGCGGCGGCGAGCGCTGCGAGGGTTTCGGCGGAGGTATGCGTCGGTTTCCAGCCGAGCTGCCGCTTCGCGCGGCTGGTGTCCATGACGACGGGCGTGCGGACGATGTGCAGCCACTCCAGGGTGGCGGGCACGAAGGGGAGGCGGGCGAGGGCCGCGGATGCTGCGGTGGCGGCGACCGCGGGGACGCGCACCGGCCTGCCGCCCAGTGCGGCTGCCACGTCGGAGAGGGTGAGGGTGCCGTCGCCTGCGATGTTGTAGGCGCCGGGCGGCGCATCCGCGGTGGCGGCCAGCGCGATGGCGGCGGCCACGTCGTCGTGGTGGACGAGTTGCAGCGGGTGGCCTGGGTCGGGAATCACCGGTTTGAAAAGCGGATTGGCCCTGGCCAGTGCCCGCAACGGGCGGGGGAGTCTCTGCCACGGCAGGTCGTGCAGGGCCGGCGCTTTCGGGCCGGCCACGATGCACGGCCGAAGCACGAATACCTCCAGGTCGGAGTCGGCGGTGATCTCGGCGAGCGCCGCCTCGCACGCTGCCTTCTGCTCGGAGTAGTAGTGCTCGGGCGAGCCCTCGGGCGGCACGTCCTCGGTGATGGGGGTGGGATTCTCCGGGTGGTAGCCGTACGCGGCGACCGAGGACGTGTAGACGAGGCGGCGGGCCTGCTCGGCGGCGACCGTCGCCTCGAAGACGTTGCGGGTGCCCGCCAGGTTCACCCGAGCGCACTCCTCCCGGGAGCCCATGATCACGAACGCCAGGTGGATCACCACGTCGGCCTCGGTGACCAGGGCGTCCACGGCGGTTCGGTCGAGGATGTCGCCGCGCCGGTACTCGGTTTTGCTCCAGCCGTGTGCGGCGGGGTCGAACGGTCGGCGGGCCATTCCGACGATCCGGTCGACCGCCGGGTCGCGTTCGAGTGCGGTGACGGCGGAGATGCCGATCTCGCCGGTCGGCCCGGTGACGGCGACGGTGATACCCATGCGGGCGGGATTCCCCGCCCGCCGTGGGTGAAACGGTGCTCAGTCGGGCGGTTCGACGGCGCCCGCCTCCTCGTTCACGTCCTCGTTCTCCGGGGTTTCGCGGGTATCGAGGTCCAAGTCGTCAGGGTGGGAGGTGTCGGTCTGGTCGCCCAGTTCGGGTGCGTTCTGGTTTCCGGGTTCGGTCACGTCCGTGGCCTACCCACCGACGTCGGTTTCACGCGCATCGGTTGTCGTCGCCATGCCCACCATGCCGGGCGCGGTAGCAATGGTTTCAGGGTTCCAGCATCGCATACGTCGACGACCCGAGACCGTGCGTGGATGCCGAACCCGTGAACGGGCTGGGAGCGAGAGCGTTGCGTGGCAGCAAGTTCTGCCAAGGTGGCAATCCAAGGCGCTGCCACGGCCGAGCGGAGTTGGGTAGGCGGTCAGCGGCACGCTCGGTGCGGCCCTACACTCGACGCACACGCATGCTGAAGACGGAGGTGATCGGCGGTTGAATCCCATGGATCCGCGCGACCAGCACACCGCACGCTATGAACCCGGTTATCAGCCGGGGAATTACCGTGATCCTGGGTACGGCCAAGATCACGGATACAGCCCCGGCTCCGGATACAGCCAGGACCACGGCTCCGGATACGGCCACCGAGGTCACGGATACAGCGAATACCAGCAATCCGATCTTCCGGACCGGCAGCCTCGGCAACAACAGGGCCCGGAGGTCAACATCGGCATGTTCGTCGGTGGTGTGATCGCGGCGGCCGTGGTGACCGCTCTTGCGGCCTGGCTGTGCGCCTTGATCATCGAGATCATCGCGACCCGGGTCACCGAGAGCGGCGCGCTCGGGGTGTGGAACCCGATGGCCCAGGACGCGTACTGGTTCGCGGTGGTGGCATTCATCTGCACACTGCTCGCCGGACTGCTCTGGTACCTGCTTCGCCTGGGCACTCCGTCACCGGAATTGTTCTTCAGCTGGATCGTGGGAATCCTCACCGCGGCGGCGGTGATCATTCCACTGGCACTTTCCAGCCACCTCTGGGTGGGAATCTCCACCGGGATCGAACATCTCGTGATCGGGCTTCCGATCCTCAGCCTGGTGCGCATGGTGGGTGCCAAGAGCATCGTGCCCCGATGATGCACGCGGTGAGCGGAGGTCCGACAGCCTTCGGGCATGATCGCCGTTCGCGATCGTGTTCCAGCGGCGCACTCGATCGGTCCTCGCACGCCATGTAGCACTGCGGCTATGTCGAGCAGACCGGAAGGGTCGGCGGGGCGGGGGCTGATCGGATCGCCCCCGACTCCGGCATGGCGTGAGATGGGACCTCAGCGACGCTCACGATGGGTCAGCGGAAGTCGGCCGCGTGATCTTCTGCCCACTGCGCGAACGTTCGCGCGGGGCGTCCGGTGACCTCCTCGATGATCGACGACACCTGCGGTGGCGCCACTGTTCCGGCCTTCCATCCGGCCAGGACGGCCTCGACGCCGATCGACGGCATGGTCTTGCTCAGTTCTGCGCGCGCCTGTTCGACCGAGATCACCTCGAGGGCGATCTCACGGCCGATGGCCGCACCGATGTGCCGCACCTGCTGCCGCAGGGTCAGTGACTCGGGACCGAACACGGTGTAGGCGTGGCCGTGGTGACCCGGCTCGGTCAGGGCGGTCACCGCGAGCGCTGCCAGATCCTTCTCGTGGATAGGCGCAGTTCGCGCGTCGGCATACGGCACACGGGCGACGCCGGCGTCGCGGATGGACTGCTGCCACCACCACAGTGCGTTCGTGGCGAACATGCCGGGCCGGATGAATGTCCATTCCAGACCGGACTTTTCGATGGCGGACTCGACGACGGTGTGCATGCGGGCGATCGGGTTGTCGGCATCGCCGCCCAAGACAGCCCCGGACGACAGGAGTGTCACGTGCCGTACCCCGGCGGCCTCGGCCGCCGCCACGAAACCGTCGATCCCTTCGGGCTTGGCATAGAGGAACACGCCTTCCGCGCCTGCGAGTGCGGCGGGCAGCGTTTCGGGGCGCTCCAGATCAGCCGCGATGACCTCTGTGCCCCATAGGAAGCCCGCCGTGTCGGGTTCCCTGCTTGTCAGACGGACCTGGCTGCCCCTCGCGATCAGACCTGCCGCGACGTGGCGGCCGACATTGCCTCTGGCTCCGAAAACGACTGTGACCATGGCAGCAGCGTAGGCTGCGGGATTACTCTCGGTAAGGACATACCTTCAGGTAAGCTCCGGTCATGGCGGTACGTTCGCAAGTCGGGGGCGCCGCCTGGCCGGTGCGGAGTGACGCATTCAACAGTGATTGCCCTGCGCGTGAGGTGCTCGACCACATCACGAGCCGCTGGGGCGTGCTGATCCTGACCGCGCTGGGCGGCGGGCCACTGCGCTTTTCCGAGCTGCGCGGGATGATCGGCGGGATCAGCGAGAAGATGCTGTCGCAGACGCTACGCACGCTCGTGCGGGACGGGCTTGTCGCGCGTTCCGTGGAGCCCACCACGCCGCCGCGGGTCAACTACGAACTCACCGCACTGGGCCGGAGTCTCTCGGTGTCGTTGCAGCAGTTCCTCGAGTGGATCCGTCGGCACACGGCCGAGGTCGTGGCCGCCCAGCACGAGCACGATCGGCGAAGTCGATGATCTCTCGGCGCAAGCGCGTCGGCGGCGGGCGTTGCTGGTGCCGCGGATCCGCCGGTTAGTCGCCGCGACAATTTCCTACAACCTGATCGAGATTGCTTTGGCGTTCTTCCAGCCGTAGCCGCTCATCTTGGTCCCGCCGAGACGATGGTCGGTCGAGCCCGCTGGAGCAGTCGACCCCCGTTGTGCCGGTGCCGATGCCCTGCGGGACGCCCCTGCCGAGACCACTGTGGGCGTGACGGGCTGCTCGTACCGCCGACCCGTTCGGCGTGACATTTCCGCGACCATTTCGTAATGTATCGGTGACCTATCCTCGACGTAATCGGTAATCGACATCATGCCTGGTCAACATCGCAAGCGGACGGCAACCCGGAAGCTCACGCCCCTGGTTGTGTGTGGCATAGCGGCAATCATCGCCGTCGTGCTGTGGGCGGCGATTCGACCGAACCCGGCTGCTCAGCATGTCGCGGCGGTCGGATCCGCGCCGTCGTCCGCCGTGGCAAGCGACCCGGCCATGACGACCGTGCCGTCGACGGCGCCGCCGGTACCGGCGCAGGCCGCGGCGGCGGCCGAGCAACCACCACCGTCGGCCAAGCAGGCGATACAGCACCCGCCCCCGCCGCCTCCCTCCGTCCCGTGTTCAACGGACCTGGTCGGCACACGCCCGCACGTGGCACAGGTGGGCCACCTGCTCAAGAAGACGTTCGGCGTCACCGACATCGGCGGCGCCGTCGGCCGGGGCGACGGCGACCACGGCGCCGGGCTGGCGCTCGATCTGATGACATCCGATTCGGCACGCGGCGACGCCATCGCCGATTTCGTGCTGGCCAACCAACAGCGTTTCGGCGTGACTTACGTGATCTGGCGGCAACGGTACAACGACGGCAGCGGTTGGTCGTACCTGGAAGACCGAGGGAGCCCGACCGCCAATCACTACGACCATGTGCATGTGTCGTTCCACAAGACTGCCGTAGTGGACGTGACCTGCTGATCTGGTGACGCGGTCTTTCCGCGACTTTCCACCCCGCCCGATCGCCGGACGAGTGCAGGTCGGCACTCGGAGAACCGAGTTCAGTGCGCGCGCAGCGCGTCGAGAATCATCGGACGCGCGGTCGCGAGTGCTTGCTGCCAGTAGGGCCAGGTGTGCGTTCCGTTGACGATGTCGACGCGGGCGGTGATTCCGAGCGCGGCGATCCGGTCACGGAAGATTTGTGTGGCAGTGGTGGTCATCGACTCGAGGCTCATCGCGTTGACGGTGTTGCCGACCCCGTACGGCAGGTCTTGCGGACCGGGCACGCCGTTGCCGGTCGAGATGTAGATCGGCAGTCCGCGCAGCAACTCCGCCTGAACGGTGGCGTCGTTGCGGCTCCAGGCAGGGTCTCCGGCCGGACCCCACATGTCATCGACGTTGAAGTGGCCCTCGTCCCACATCGCAGCGCGCATCGCTTCGTTCCAGAGCGGAAAGGTGGGGTGCAGGAATCCCGAGAACGATCCGGCGAATTTGTATTGGTCGCGGTGATGCGCGGCCAGTGTGAGGGCGGCGTTTCCTCCCATGGAGGCGCCGACGATGGCGTTGTTGGTGCGCGAGACACCGTATCGCTGGAGGTAGGCGGGCAGTTCCCGAGTGAGGAAGGTCTCCCATTTGTACGTCGTCGTTTGACCGTTCGTGCTGCTCGGCCGGTACCAGTCGGTGTAGAAGCTCGAATGGCCACCGACGGGGAACACCAACGTGACATTGTCGTTCTCGAATTGGCGCAGAGCGTCGGTATCGGTCGTCCACTGGTTGTGGTCGCCCGGCGCTCGCAGGCCGTCGAGCACATACAGGGCAGCGCTCCCGCCGCGGGCCGCCCACTGCACCTGGACTTTGATCGGCCCCATGCTGGACGGCACGGAAAGCTCCGTGAAACCGCCTGCCGGGGCGCGCAATACGGGCGCGTGGAGTGGCACGGCGGTAGCCACGGCCGGGCCGATCGACGACATGAGCACAGCTGTTGCCACGGCAACGCCGGTCTTCCGCAATCGACCACGAACAACTCGCTGGTGTCCAGATCGCGCCGCTCCCACCCGCATACCTCCTGCCGACTTACTGTTCGATGACCGAGAAATTCGAATCCGTCGCCGCTGAGAGCAAGTTGCTCCACTCGCGCGTACTGCAGCCGCGCCCGAGACCGGGAAATCATCCTACGTCGCGCCGCTACCGGCCCCTGGGGTCGTGGCCGTCACTGCTGGGAAACTCCAGGTCCGACCGTCTGCGCGCGTGGTGCTGGCAACTCGCCGGTGCCGACGCCTTCACGTTCGGCCCGACCACGAGGATTCGTCTCGGCGGGCGGACCACCGGGTGCGACGTTCGCTCGGAGGTGGCCGATCAGGACCGGACGACGGATGCGCAGCGGCTGGTTCCGGCGGCGGGAAAGCCGACGTCACCTCCGTGATCCCGGTGATCCGCGAAACCCCGAGCTGTTCGGCGAGGGTGCGTCGACGTCGAGCGCAACGGCAGCGTTCTCATAGGGTGGATCTCCTCTGTTATGGAAGGAGCCCGAGGTGGCCGAGACGACGCTGGCCGAGGTGATGGCCGAGTTGGCCGCGCTCGAAGACCCGAAGGCACGCGAGGTGAACGAGAGACACGGTGACGATCACGGTGTGAACCTCAGCAAGCTGCGCGCGCTCGCGAAGCGGCTGAAAACTCAGCAGGAACTAGCGCGCACGCTGTGGGAGACCGGTGACACCGCGGCGAGACTGCTGGCCATTCTGATCTGCAGCCCGAAGACGTTCGAGCGTGCCGAGTTGGACGCCATGGTGCGCGAGGCGCGCACACCCAAGGTGCACGACTGGCTCGTCAACTACGTGGTGAAGAAGAACCCGCACTCCGAGGAACTGCGCCTGGCCTGGACCGCCGATCCGGATCGAGTGGTCGCCAGTGCCGGCTGGGCGCTGACCACCGAACGGGTGGCGAAGAAGCCCGAAGGCCTCGACCTCGCCGGACTGCTCGACGTCATCGAGGCCGAGATGAAACACGCCCCGGACCGCCTGCAGTGGGCGATGAACCACTGCCTGGCGCAGATCGGGATCGAGCACGCCGAGCACCGCGCCCGTGCGATCGGAATCGGTGAGCGCTTGCGGGTACTCGAGGACTACCCGACTCCAGCGAACTGCACGTCTCCGTTCGCGCCCATCTGGATCACCGAGATGGTGCGCCGAAAGCACGACAAGTAGGAAGGTCCGGCTCGCGCTCGGGGATGTCACGGTCGACTCCTGCCATGGGGGTCAGGACACGACTACGCGCTCCAGCGTTCCTTCGTCGTTGATTGCCATGCAAGCGTAAGAACGGTTCTCGCGGATCGCATGGCGAAAAAGAGCTGCCGGTGACGTTTCTCGCGGCGTATGCGTGCTATTCGGTGACTGACTAGACATAGCGCCCGCAACGGGTTACGACCAGACAGCGCATAGGAGATCACTGTGGCCGAGAAGAGCTTTCGTTCCGCTGAGACCGGCGAATATGTGAGCGAGGAGACCGCGGCGGAGGACCCGAAAACCACCCTCGGCGAGGATGAGCCGCACCACGGTGACAACCGGCGCGACCGTTCCGCGATCACCGGGCACTTCGTCAAACCCGATACCAGCCGCCGCCACCCCGACACCACCGTCACCGAAAACGAGTGACACTCCGCCCCCCTGACAGGTTCCGTGTCGCCTCACCCCGCATTGTTCGCAAGCCATCTGAAACCTCGTAGAACCGGCGTTGCGCTCGACTTGCCTTGGAGTGCACTCCAGGTCGTAGCGTGAGGGCGCAAGCTCGCCGACACACGAGGAGATCACGCCATGGAACTCGGCTTTCACCTACCGATCTTCGACATCGACGGAGGAACCACCGCCATCGCCGGTGAATTGGCCAGGGTGGGTGCGGCGGCCGAAGCGTCGGGCGCGACCTGGCTGTCGTTCATGGATCACTATTTCCAGATCGAGCCGATCGGCCTCCCCGCAGAATCGAACATGCTGGAGGGGTACACCACGCTCGGCTTCCTGGCCGCGCACACCTCGACTGTCGAGCTCGGCTTGCTCGTCACGGGCGTGACGTACCGGCATCCGGGTCTGCTCGCCAAGATCGTCACCACACTCGACGTCCTGTCCGGTGGGCGGGCCGTGCTCGGCATCGGCGCCGCGTGGTTCGAGCGCGAGCACCGCGGGCTCGGCGTGGCGTTCCCCTCGGTCGCCGAACGGTTCGAGCGACTCGAGGAGACCTTGCTCATCTGCGGGCAGATGTGGGATCCGGCGAACAACGGGCCGTTCGAAGGCAGGCATTACCAGCTGGCCGAGACACTGTGTTCGCCGCAGCCGATCAGCCGCCCCAAGGTGCTGATCGGTGGCAGCGGGGAACGTAAGACGCTGCGGTTGGTCGCGCAGTACGCCGACGCGTGCAACCTGTTCGGCTCGCCCCGGGAAGTCGAGCACAAGCTCGACGTCCTGCGCAGGCACTGCGACGACGTCGGTCGCGACTACGACGAGATCCGCAAGACGATCATGGCCAACAACCCGCGGCCGACTCCGGAGACCCGCGACGAATTCGTCCGTGGGATGGCCGAATACGCGAAGCTCGGCGTGCACGCGGTCATGGTCACTCCGACCACCGGATCCCCGGCCGCGTGGATCGATGGCTTCGCGCCTGTCGTCCCGCAGCTGTCCGAGCTGGGCTAGGTGTTCTGCCCAGGGAGGTTGGTCGAGGTTTTGTGACGACACGCTGTAGGTGATCGTTGAATGGCGAAGGTCTCCTGTCGTGGAGTGGGAGTTGCTGAGACAACCACTGCAACGAACAGGAGA
>NZ_VUOT01000061.1:0-18913 GCF_009829295.1 Nocardia sp. CY15 | reverse complement strand
CAGCTACCGCCTCAAAGACCGAGACCTCGGCCGCGTCCCCGCGGCCAAAACCAACGACTGAAACCAACCAAAGGGTGGGTCAAGATTCCAGCGAACAAGCCGGGTCACGATTCGACCGACGTTGACATCCGGCAGCGGGGGCCACACCACAGCGACTCGAACACGTGCAGAGGGGGTAACGCGATGCCCACCAAAGCTCGCGTTGAGCTTCGTGTCGCTTTGGATTCTCGACCGAAAACCGGGACCCGAAGTCCTCGAAATCGTCGGCCGAGACGCCGCGATGTCTGGCCTGGAGCGGCGGCCCCAGAACCGTCCCGGCGCCGGGGTGCTGACTCCTCCGGCTCCGGTGACTTCCAACCCAACACTCAGATGAGGATGTATGCCGCAATGGTTTCAATTGGTGGCAGGACGATGCCGAACCATCGGACCGGGGGACCAACGTCCAAGACATCATCGACCGAGTCCAAGCCGAGTGGCGGGCCAGCCGACGGAGGCCTACAGGCTGGCCGCACGCAGCGCCCGATCGGCCTCTCAGCGTCGAAGAAGCCCACGCGATCATGCAGCAGCATCGAGGCTGCCGCGCCACCGAGTGCCCACGCAAAGAAACGGCACGTCAAACGCTGATCAATGGCGGACGAATGAAGCCGGACACATCAAGGGAGTCCTGAGCGGAGAGACGATCCAGGAAACTGAACAGGGGAGTTCGATGCGGTACAACATTTCTCGACTCACAACCGTCCTCATAATGGGCGCTGTCATCTTCCCAGGCTTTGTGCCAGCGGTAGCAGCACCGACCCCGGTCAAGGCCAAGGCGTGTGACTTCACCACTGTCTTCGGTAGGCCGACACTGCTGCATCCAGTCATTTACGCCGATGTGAAGGCCACATGTGACGTGCCTCCGGAGTCACACACGCTGGAGCTGAGCTTGGAGCACTACAGCGGGGGCCAGTGGGCCCGCTGGGCTCTCCAGGTCGATTCCGGAATTCCCTCCCGTGCGGGCCGCGAGACTCGCGTCAGCGCCGAGTGCGCGGCCGGTGAGTGGAGGCACAAGGTGCACGTTTATGGCAAGCTGCGAGGACTTCCGTTCGACTACACCGAGGTCGGCGACACCCGGACGGTCACGTCCAAGGAATGCCCGAGAGGATGATCAGAATGCCGACGTTCAACGGCAGGTACGCAGAGTACCAAGATCCTGGTCCGTGGCACCGGGTGAAGTTCTGGGGGCCGACGCGGCTGCGTAACGCGCTGTGGCGCTTGAGCGTCCGGCTCCGCCGCCGGACGCAGTAGCCAGAGACGCAAAGGCCGTCGCCCCCCGCGATCCCTTGCATTCACACGGTCGTCGCAACACTCTCGGTTGGAGAGGTTGCGGCGACCGTGGCGTTATCTGCGAACGTCGCTGAGTTCGCGCGGTGGCCGTTGGACGCACAGTTTCGCCACACACAAATGCTGTAGACGGATAGGGACTGCGCCGTGCGCCTGGGACAATGCCAGCCCTTATTGGAATGACGAGCCGCTTCGCGCAGAAGCCTCGGTTCCGCTACAAGATCGGCGACGGCGAATACCGCGCCGCGTCCGGGTATCGATCGACCAGTTTCTGCACCTGGCCGATGACGTCGGCGACCTGGGCTTCGGCCCCGCCGACGAACGCGGACTTGTCGGCAAGTGCCGCGTCGAGGGCGGGGCGATCCAGTGGGAGGCGCGGGTCGGCCGCGAGGCGGTCCAGGAGGTCGGGTTCGCGGCCCTGCTCGCGCATGGCCAAGGCGACCGCGACGGCGTGCTCCTTGATGACCTCGTGCGCGGTCTCGCGGCCGACGCCGGCCCGGACGGCGGCCATGAGGATGCGGGTGGTGGCGAGGAAGGGCAGGTAGCGGTCCAGTTCGCGGGCGATCACGGCCGGGTAGGCGCCGAATTCGGCCAGGACGGTGAGGAACGTTTCCATCATCCCGTCGATGGCGAAGAACGCGTCCGGCAGTGCGACGCGGCGCACCACCGAGCAGAACACGTCGCCCTCGTTCCACTGCGCGCCCGCCAGCTCGGCCGCCATCGAGGCGTAACCGCGCAGGACCACCTGCAAGCCGTTGACCCGCTCGCAGGAGCGGGTGTTCATCTTGTGCGGCATCGCCGAGCTACCCACCTGCCCGGGCTGGAAGCCCTCGGTGACCAGCTCGTGCCCGGCCATCAACCGGATCGTGTGCGCGAACGAGGACGGACCCGCGCCCACCTGCACCAGTGCGGTGAGCACGTCGTGATCCAGCGAGCGCGGGTAGACCTGGCCGACGCTGGTGAGCACCGTCGCGAAACCCAGATGCCTGGCCACCTGCTGCTCGAGCCCGGCCAGTTTGGCCGGGTCGCCGCCGAGCAGGTCGAGCATGTCCTGCGCGGTGCCCATCGGGCCCTTGATCCCGCGCAGCGGGTAGCGGTCGATCAGCTCGCGCAGCCTGGTCAGCGCGATCAGCAATTCGTCGGCGGCGGAGGCGAACCGCTTGCCGAGCGTGGTGGCCTGCGCCGCGACGTTGTGCGAGCGGCCCGCCATCACCAGCGCCTGGTACTCGGCGGCGCGCTCGGCCAGACGGGCGGCGATCGCGACGCCGTGCGCGTGCACGTGCTCGAGCGAGAGCCGGATCTGCAGCTGCTCCACGTTCTCGGTGAGGTCGCGGCTGGTCATGCCCTTGTGCACGTGCTCGTGCCCGGCGAGTGCGTTGAATTCCTCGATGCGCGCCTTCACGTCGTGCCGGGTGACCCGCTCGCGTTCGGCGATGGCGGCGAGGTCGACCTCGTCGAGCACCCGCTCGTAGTCCGCGACGACCCCTTCGGGCACGTCGACACCCAGCTCCGCCTGCGCCCGCAAGACCTCGAGCCACAGCCGCCGCTCGAGCACGACCTTGTATTCCGGCGACCACAGGTGCACCAGCTCGGGGCTGGCGTAGCGGGTGGCGAGGACGTTGGGGACCAGGCTCACGACCGCGCCTCGCTGACGCTCGGCTCCGTGCCTTCAGGCGCTGTATTGCTGGTTCGCTCGCTCACGTCCAGTCAGTCTAGTGCGCGATAACGATCCACTTGCTGGGGCGTGGCTCGCACGGGGCCATCGGTGGTCACATAGGCCGCCGCTGTCTCCGGCGCGGACGCTCGCGCCGGAGGCGCGACGATGTCGATCACTTCCAGCAGCGCGCCGCGGGCCATCCGCCGCGGCTCCGGATCCATCTCGGTGAGCGCGGCGACCACCGCTCCGTCCACCACCGCCACCAGCCTGCGCAGCTGTTCGGGCCGCACCATCCGGTCGGATCGGCGCAGCACGTCGGCCAGCAGTTCGTCCAGCTGGGCGCGCAGCCGGAGCTGGACTTCCCGCAGCTCCGGGTGCCGCGCCGAGGCGACCGAACGCTCGTAGCGGGCGATCAGCCTGCCGCGCGCCCCTTCGTCGGCGCCGTCGGCTCCCACCAGCAGATCGAGCACCAGGTCGACGGTGGCTTCCGCGCCGCGGCGGCGGTGGCTGACCTCGCCGACCCGCCTGCGCATCGCGTCCAGCTCGGCGTTGCCGCTGAACTCGACCGCCCGCGCGATCAGGTCGTCCAGGGATTCGAAGTAGTAGGTGGTCGACGCCAGGGGCAGATCAGCGCGCGTCGCAACCGAGCGATGCCGCACCGCCTCGAATCCGCCTTCGAGCAGCAGCTCGGCAGCGGCGGCTATCAAAGCCTGGCGACGCCGTTCGCCTTTCGGGGTCGTCGCGGTGATCACCGTGCCATCGTGCCAGTCGTCATCAGTTCTTCCAGGGGAAATCAGCGAGGAAAAGCAACCATCGATGTTTTACCGCATACACGCGGCCAGGGTGCCGAACTGCGGAAAGTTGTTGCCTGACAGGGCGATCAATGACCTAGATAGTGCCCTAGACGCAGCAGTGCCGCCTCGATGTCCGCGGTGGCTCCGGCGAACGAGAAGCGAACCGTGTGGTGTCCGTTGACGGTGTCGAAGTCCACCCCCGGTGCGAGGGCGACCCCCGTGTGGTTCAGTACGTCGGCGCACCACGCACGGGAGTCGTCGGTGAGGTGACCGATGTCGGCGTAGGCGTAGAACGCGCCGTCCGCCGGGGCGAGATCGGTGATGCCCAGTTTCGGCAGCCCGTCCAGCAGCAGGCGCCGGTTCACCGCGTACCGCCGGACGTGCCCGTCGAGTTCCGCTTTTGCCTCCGCGCCGAACGCGTGCAGCGCCGCGTACTGGGAGATGGCGGGCGGGCACACGGTCAGATTCGAGGCCAGCCGCTGTAGCGCGGGGCGCAGCCCGCTCGGCACCAGCATCCAGCCGAGCCGCCAGCCCGTCATGGAGAAGTACTTGGAGACCGAGCCGATCACCACCGATTCCCGCGAGGTCTCCCACGCCGACGAGGTCGCGCTGTCGGCTCCGGCACTGTCGTAGGTGATGCCGTGGTAGATCTCGTCGGAGATCAGCAGGGTGCCGTGCTCTTCGCACCAGCGGGCCAGCGCGGCGAGTTCACCGGGGGCGATCATGGTGCCGGTGGGATTGGCGGGGCTGGCCACCACCAGACCGGCCGGCGGCTCCGGCAGGGCCTCGAGCATGGCGACGGTGGGCTGGAATCTGGTCTGGGCGCCGCAGTCCAGCTCCAGTACCCGGCAGCCCAGCGCCGCGAGCGTGTTGCGATAGGCGGGATAACCCGGACGCGCGACCACGACGGTGTCGCCCGGGTCGAAGGCGGCGAGGAAGATCAGCGAGAACGCGCCGGACGAGCCGGTCGTCACGACCACGTCGTCCGGCTCGACCTGGTATCCGTAGGTCTCCCTGTGGTGTTCGGCGATCGCCTCGCGGATGGCGAGGATGCCGAAAGTCTCGGTGTATCCCAGCAATTCGGACTGGATGGCCAGCGCGGTCGCGCGCAGGACCGGTGCGGGCGCGGGCGTGGACGGCTGCCCCGCGGCGAGGACGAGCACATCACCGTGGGTCCGGGCGCGTTCCGCGGCGGCTTTCCAGACATCCATCACGTAGAAAGGTGGAATGGTCGACCGGCGAGATTCTCTGGACACTCGACAGACGGTAGAGCACGCGGATCTCTCGCGATCACGGTTATGGTCTGCTTGATGCTCGAGAAGGCTCGACGGGAGAAGCTAGACCGAGTGCGCGGAGTGGGTGGCGTCGGAGTCATCCCGCGCGACTGGCGCGCGCGCTCGCCGCGACCTCCGGAAAAGCGGCTGTTCGGGGCCGGGGGGAAGATCGATCCGCGCGGCCTGTGGGCGCGCCGCGGCGACCTGCGAACCTGGTGGAGCCGCAGGCCCGACCCCCGCGACCTGTGGCGGCGCAAGCCCACCGGCGAGGAATTGCTCGCGCTGGCGCGCCGGCACAAGGTGCTGCTGGGCGGGCTCGCCGCGGCCGCGCTGCTCGCCGCGAGCGACACGTCCTTCGCCGGGACGGTCACCGATCGCACTCCGGCTCCGGATCGCGCCCAGCGCGTCGCCGTCGCGTTTCCACCCCAGATGCAGAACACTCCGCCGTCGACGACCCGGTTGCTGAACGCGATCGCCAACGGTGAGCGGCTGCGCGAGCAAGCGGTGGTCGCGGCCGCGGCGCGCGCGACACTCGAACGCGCCAAGGCCGAGGCGGCTGCCGCCGTCGCCGGGGAGCGTCAGCCCTGGATGACCGCGGCCGCGCCGGTACAGCCCGGCTCGATCGCGCCGGGCACCACCGGCTTCGTCCTCCCCGCCCGCGGCGTCTTCACCTCCGGCTTCGGATCCCGCTGGGGCACCTTCCACAACGGCATCGACATCGCGGGCCCGATCGGCACCCCGATCTACGCGGTCGCCGACGGTACGGTCGTCGACGCGGGACCGGCGCAGGGATTCGGCCTGTGGGTGCGGATCCGCCACGACGACGGCAGCATCACCGTCTACGGGCACATGTACGACTTCTTCGTCTCGGTCGGCGAACGGGTGCCCGCGGGGATGCAGATCGCCCGCATGGGCAATCGCGGCGACTCCACCGGCCCGCACCTGCACTTCGAGGTGATCGTCGGCGGACGGCATGTGGACCCGCAGCAATGGCTGGCGCTGCGCGGGCTCACGTTCGGCTGAACCCGGGCATCGGGCGGGCGGCACCGCCCCCGGGGGCGCTCAGACCTTGATGCGGTCTTCCACGGCGGCCAAGCCGATGTCCGTGCGGTAGTGACTGCCCGGCAGCTTGATGGCGGCGATGCGGTCGTAGGCGCGCGCACGCGCCTCGACGAGGTCGGCGCCGACGCCGACCACGTTCAGCACCCGCCCGCCCGCGGAGACCAGCGCCCCGTCCTCGCGCTGCGCGGTGCCTGCGTGCAGGACCATCGCGTGCGCGTCGAAGGCGCCCTCGCCCGCGCCGGAGATGGCGTCGCCCACCCGCGGGCGGCCCGGATAGTTCTCCGCGGCGAGCACCACGGTGATCGCCGAGCCGTCGCGCCAGCGCGGCGGGGCCACTTGCGCCAGCGAGCCGGTGGCTGTGGCGTACAGCAGCTCACCGAGCGGGCTGTCCAGCAGCGCGAGCACCGCCTGCGTTTCCGGATCGCCGAAGCGGCAGTTGAATTCGACCACGGCGGGACCGGCCGCGCCGATCGCCAGGCCCGCGTAGAGCAGGCCGGAGAAGCCGCAGCCGCGCCGCACCAGTTCGGCGGCAACGGGTTTCACCACGTCCTCGACGATCGCGGTGACGGTCTCTTCCGGCAGCCAGGGCAGCGGAGTGTACGCGCCCATGCCGCCGGTATTGGGCCCGGTGTCGCCGTCACCGACGCGCTTGTGGTCCTGCGCGGGCAACAACGGAACCACCGTCTCGCCGTCGACCAGGCAGAACAGGGAGACTTCCGGTCCGTCCAGGAACGATTCCAGCAGTACCGGGTGGCCTTGCTCGAGCAGTTCGGCGCCGTGGTCCCGCGCGGCGGAGCGGTCGGCGGTCACAACCACGCCCTTGCCCGCGGCGAGTCCGTCGTCCTTCACCACCCAGGTGGGTCCGAACCGGTCGAGCGCGTCGTCCAGCTCGGCCGGGTTGTCCACGACCTCGCTGTGCGCGGTGCGCACGCCCGCGGCGGACATCACGTCCTTGGCGAACGCTTTGGAGCCTTCGATGCGAGCGGCCGCGGCCGACGGACCGAAGCACGGGAACCCCGCTACCCGCAGCGCGTCGGCGACGCCGAGCACCAGCGGGACCTCCGGGCCGATCACCACCAGGTCGGCGTCCACCTCGGTGGCCAACGCGACCACGTCCTCGGCGTCGCACGGGTCGACCGGGCGCACCTGCGCGTGCTGGGCGATCCCGGCGTTGCCGGGGGCGGCGAAGAGCGCGGTCACCGCGGGGTCCCGGCGCAGGGCCAGGACGAGGGCATGTTCACGGGCTCCGGAACCGATGACGAGTACACGCACGGCAGACAGCCTAAACGAGCCGTTCGGCGTCTTCGCCGCTGCCGGTCCGCGCGCAGGGGATGATGAATGGGGACAGCGGATATGGGCGCACTCCGTCCGTGCCGACCGCTGGGTCATTATCCGGCAGACGCGGGGGGCTGACCCGTTGCTGCCACTGGAGCACCGAAGGAAGTGCTGACGATGGGTCTGATCGACGGACTGATGGGCAATGCCGGCCGGATCGATCCGGGACAGGCGCAACAGGAGTACGCCAAACTCCTCGGCAACGGCGAACAGGTCTATGCCGCGTACCTGCTGGTCCGCGACGCGATGCTGTTCACGAACCGCCGCCTGATCCTGATCGACAAACAGGGCGTCACCGGCCGCAAGGTGAGCTACCACAGCGTGCCCTATCGCGCGATCACCCATTTCTCGGTGGAGACCGCGGGCACCTTCGATATGGACGCGGAGCTGGCCATCTGGATCGCGGGCACCGCGGAGCCGCTGCTCAAGCGGTTCAACCGGCAGGTGGACATCTACGAGGTGCAGGGCATCCTGTCGCATTTCGTCGCGGTGTAGCGCGGACCGGTCCGGCGCCTCGGCGCACGGGCCGGGTTACGCTGCCGAACATGGCTTCTGTCTTCAGCGCGATCATCGCCGGTCAGCTCCCGGGCCGTTTCGTCTGGGAGGACGACGAGTTCGTCGGCTTCCTCACGATCGCTCCGGTCACTCCGGGCCACACCCTCGTGGTGCCCCGCAAGGAGATCGACCAGTGGCAGGACGTCGACGCCGACACCTTCGCGCGGCTGACCGCGGTCGCCCAGAAGATCGGCCAGGCCGTACGCGCGGCGTGGGACGCGCCGCGCGCCGGTCTGCTGATCGCCGGTTTGGAAGTGCCACATCTGCACGTGCACGTCTTCCCGGCCTTCTCGATGGGTGACTTCGACATCTCCGGCGCCGACCCGAACCCGAGCCCCGAGTCCCTGGACGAGGCCCAAGGGAAGATCAAGCAGGCGCTGCGGGACCTCGGCCACGGCGCCAACGTCCCCGACTGAAGCGGGGCGCTCGCGTCAGCTCGCCACGTCGTGCAGCGGAGTGTCCACCCCGCCGACCGCGACCGTCGCCAGCGTCTGGGCCGGAGTCCAATAGATCCGACCGCGCTCGAAATCCTGATAGGCGCCGGTGTCCCAGGGGATCTCGTCGCTCATCGGCCAGCCCAGCGGCCCGCCCTCGTAACCCGATCGGTTCCAGCGGTCGCGGATCGCACCGTGTACCCAGTAGACGTCAGCGCTCGATTGCCGCCGGTAGAGCGCGCCGCCCTGGAAACCCTGCACCTCACCCCAAGGCCTGCCGTCCGGCCCATGCAGGACGGTGCGGCCGGTGATCGGGTAGCCGAGCGGCCCTGCCTCCCAGCCCAACTGCTCGAACTTTCCCCACAGCGTCTCCGGGATGGCGTGCGCGCCGGTGTCCGGGTGCCAATAGATGTAACCGTGCTCGAACTGGGCGAAGCGCCCTGAGCCGTCGGGCGTGGCGATCTCCCCTTCCGTGATCCGGTCGCCCAGCCACGGATTCGCGGCCGCGCAGTCGTTGATCGCGTTCGGCTCCGATCCGCCCGGCTCGCCGGTGGCGAAGCCGCGAACGTCGTCGGCGAACACGTCCCAGGGGAAATTCGGGCCCACGTCGGTGTGCGTGCCGATACCGAGGCACTCGGTGACGTACTTGTGGTCGGAGATCCCCTGGCGCCGCTGGTAGGGCGGCGCGATGACATGCGTGTCGAACCCGTACTTGCGCGCGTCCTGCACGGCGAGCCAGGCCGCGATCCGGATGTCGTCGCGGATGCGCAGCCAGTCGCTGCGGCTCCATGCGGCGCGGCTGCCCGCGAAGCAGAGGTTGATCGTGAACGGATTCGCGTCCAGCACCGACCAGCTGGCCAGATCGGTGTCGACCACGTCGACGACGACGCGATCGCGGACGGTGTAGTGGTAGCTCACCCCGTTCGCGGGATTGTTGAGGTAGTTGGCCAGGCTCTCGGCTGTCCCGTTACCTTCCTGCGTGTGCAGCAGGAAGTTCTCCACGCGCGCACCGTGGCGGCTGGACGCGGAGTTGCCCATTCGGTCCAATTCGACGTACTCCGGCTTCTGCACTGTTCCCCCTGTGTTCGGATTCGGTGGCACCGCCTTCGACCACTGGCCGTAGTCGTCGGCGAGAACTTTGTCGACATCCACCACGACACCTGCGACCTGGTCGCGGTCGATGCGGATCTGGTGGATGTGCGCGGCCGGATGGTCGCCGTTGATCGAGGAATCGCCGGACCAGTTGTGTTGCCAGAACCACGTGGCGACGCCGTCCTCGAGCGCCCACTCGATGCAGCGCGCATTCCCGTACATGCCGGTCCACTCCAAACCGACAACCGATGCCCAGCCACGCAGAAAAGGTGCGATCAGCGAATTCCATTCCTGCAGCGATGGATTCGCGTCGACCGGGGCATACAGCGGACGATATCCGGGCCCGCCTGCCGCGAAGTGGTAATCGAGCGCGATCCGCGCATGGTGCACGCCCGCCTCGTAACCGCCTTTCCAGTCCGACGTCTCACCCTTGCCGTACTGGTAATTGGTCACTATCTCGAGCCCGATGGCGCGCAATCGGTCGCAATATTCCCGCCGCAGCGGTTTCGCACCGAAATTCGTGCCCGGACGGGAATCACTGAAGTAGCCGATGACGCCCGCGTATCCGGCGTCCTTGATCGCTTGCGGCTCGATCAGCGCGGCGGAGAAATCGATCAGCTCAGTCATCGCGCACCCCCTGGGTCGTACGAGCCCGCGTATCGGTCGGCAGCGTCGCGTTGTATTCGTACATCTCAACAACTTTCGGCAGATGAGGATCCCGACGCACCTAGATTTTCCCGAATGTGCGCGAAGTATGCCGTCATGTCCCGTTTGTGGCCCATCCGGTGTTTGCGCGTGACCTGAACAGGCCTTTCACGAGATCTGTTTGCGCACACCAGACTACAAACAGACTCATAGCCGGAAACATGCTCGTCGGTCGGTAGTCAGATATGCTGACCGTTCGCTGGATGGCGTCATACTGGCCGGACGGTGTACTGAGCCCGCCTCGCTGGAATGGAATGACCTTCCCCCCAAGTCTTCTGTCGAAATTGATCCGGACTCGTCCGGCGCAAGTCGTTGCCGCGCACTGTGTCGGCCATCGTCGGCGAAGCGGTGAACTCGAACCGGACGGTACCGCGCCACGCCAGCGCCTACCCGGGACCGCGACGACAGTCGCCCATTCGAGCCGGGATCCGCGAATCATCCACCCCTGAGCCATGGCATGACCGAAGCGAACTCCCGCCCCTGCGAGGACACTGACCCGAATCCGGTCACCTCGGCCCCGACGCCGCGCTTCGATGCGCACAGCGATCGACAAACCCCTTCCCCCTTGCCGACGACCGCGCGCTTACGACTCGGCACGGTCTACCACCGAGCCCCGAAACGCGCAACGGCGGACAGAGCCCCCTGTCAGGATTGAACTGACGACCGCTCGCTTACAAGGCGAGTGCTCTACCACTGAGCTAAGGAGGCGGGAAAGCGGTTGTCATCATAACCGGGCTCGCCGACTGTGTGACAACAGAACCGGCGTTCGACGCCGATCCGGGCCTGCGAACCAGACAACCGCTTTCGAGTGAAGAGAGATCGAGCAGTGCTCGTTCGCGGCTCCGCTCCGGTCCGAGCGACCACCCGCCCACGACGAAGTCGCGAGCGGCGGCCGCCGGGACGCGAGCCATGACGGAGCCGCGAACCTACCGCGCCGTGGGCGCGGCACTCACAGGACCGATCAGGACTGGGCGCCCTGCCGGGCCGCGTCGTCGGCGGCCATGGCGTCCCGCAGGCTCTTCGGGCGCATGTCGGTCCAGTTCTTCTCCACGTACTCGACGCAGGCGGCGCGGCTGTCCTCACCGAATACGACTCGCCACCCGGCTGGAACCTCTGCGAAGGCCGGCCACAGGGAATGCTGTTCCTCGTCGTTGACCAGGACGAAGAAGCGGCCGTCTTCATCATCGAAGGGGTTGGTGCTCAATTTCACCTCACTGGATACTGGCGCTATGTACGGGATCGCTCCTGGTTCACACGGTGCCGGGTTACTACGAAACCCTGGCGCCGAGCGAACCCGAGCGTTGTTTCGACACTAGCAAGCAAGACGTTACGCCTGGGCGCTTACCTATGCTGTCACCCCGACCGTCGTCACTTCGGCCGACTCGCAATCAGCCACCGAAGAAGTCCAGGAGAATCTTGTTGACCGCTTCGGGCCGCTCCAAATATCCGAAATGCCCGGCGTCCGGTACCTCCTGGTACCGCGCGCCCGGGATCACCTCGGCGATCTCCCTGGACAGATACGGCGGAATCATCCGGTCGTCGGCGAATCCGACCGAAAGGCAGGGCACGCGGATCGCCCGGTAGGCCTGCACCCGGTCGAAATCGTGGTCCATCCTGCGCTGAGCGCGGATACCGGGGGAGACCGGCCCGCCGGTGAACTCGAACAGGTCCAGCCAGTCGCGCGCGGCATTCGACTCGGCCATGGTCGCGGGCGAGAGGTTCATGACCGCGGTGATCGCCGCCTCGTATTTCGGCGGCAGCTTCACCCCGCTCGCGTCGAGTTCGTGTTCGCCGAGCGAGAGCGTCTTCTGGAACTGGTCCAGCCGCCCGTGTCCGGCCATGAAGACCGCCTTGCGCACCAGGTCGGGGCGGGCCAGCGCCAGTTCCTGCGCCACGCGCGCCCCCATCGACGTGCCCACCACCAGCGCCGGGCCCTCGCCCAGGAACTCGATCAGGGCGGCGGTGTCGGCGACCAGATCATCGATCGTCATGCCGGAGGCGGCCTCGAAGGACGGCGCGATGCCGCGATTGTCGAAGGTGCACACCCGGTAACCGGCGGCGACCAGGGCGGGGACCTGGTGCAGCTCCCATACCCGGCCGGGGCTGCCGGTGCCCATGATCATGACCACGAGCGGTGCGGAGCCCTTGGCGTCGGTGCCCTTGGCGCGGTCACCCTTCACCTGATAGTTGAGGGAAATCCCGTTCACCGTGGCCAGCGGCATATCGACCCTTTCGTGGAGTTGGTGCTGCGCTTCCCCCACGGTATAGGGACCGCGGGGATCGGCGCACCGACCGGGGTGCCCTGACGGCGGGCGCCGCCCTTCGGCCAACGCCCCGGCGGGCGCACCCCCCAGCGTCGCATACCATTGGCTTTTCGCAGGGTAAGTGCGCACGAAGCCGGGAGGACTTGACGATGGCCGCGAAGGGCAGCGCGAACGACATTGCGGACGACGATCTGGAACCGCTCGCCGACGAAACCGCGCGTCAGGCGCAGCGGGTGGTCGCTGCTTACGCCGAGGACGCCGATGAGTGCCGGATGTTGTTGTCCATGTTGGGTATTGGACCGAACGCTCGAGGCGAATAACCTCGTTCTCGACGCCAACGGCGACGTCGACCACACAACTCCAGCGGGATACAGCAACGCGCAAAGGATGCGTGAGTGGACCAGATGAACCCGTCCGACGACTCCGAGCACGCCAGACAGACCTCGATCGCCGAGACCGCGGCGGACAACAACCCCGGCTCCGGCGCGGGCTCCGGTTTCGTCGTCGTCGCCAACCGGCTCCCCGTCGACCTCGAACGACTGCCCGACGGCAGCACCCGCTGGAAACGCAGCCCGGGCGGTCTGGTCACCGCGCTGGAATCGGTCCTGCGCAACAACAAGGGGGCGTGGGTCGGCTGGGCGGGCGTACCCAACGTCGACGTGGACCCGATCATCGAGGACGGCCTCGAACTGCATCCGGTCCCGCTGTCGGCCCAAGAGGTGGCCGACTACTACGAAGGCTTCTCCAACGGCACGCTGTGGCCGCTCTACCACGACGTGATCGTGCGTCCGGTCTACGACCGCAAATGGTGGAGCGCCTACGTCACCGTGAACCGGCGCTTCGCCGAGGCCACCGCGAAGGTCGCCGCCGAGGGCGCGACCGTATGGGTGCAGGACTACCAGCTCCAGCTGGTGCCCAAGATGCTGCGCATGCTGCGCCCGGACCTGACCATAGGTTTCTTCCTGCACATCCCGTTCCCGCCGGTCGAGCTGTTCATGCAGATGCCCTGGCGGACCGAGATCGTGGAGGGCTTGCTCGGCGCCGACCTCATCGGCTTCCACCTGCCCGGCGGCGCGCAGAACTTCCTCTACCTGGCCCGTAGGCTGGCCGGTCAACCGACCTCCCGCGGCTCGGTCGGCGTGCGCTCCAAGCTCGGCGTCGTCCAGGTCGGGTTCCGTACGGTGCGGGTCGGGGCGTTCCCGATCTCGATCGCGTCGGCCGAGCTGGACGAACACTCCCGCCGCAGGTCGGTGCGCGAGCGCGCCGCCAAGATCCGAGCCGAACTGGGGAATCCGAAGAACATCCTGCTCGGTGTGGACCGGCTGGACTACACCAAGGGCATCGATATCCGGCTCAACGCGCTCGAGGAGCTGCTCATCGACGGCCGGGTCGATCCTGCCGACACGGTCATGATCCAGCTGGCCACCCCCAGTCGCGAGCGGGTCGAGAGCTACATTCAGATGCGCGGCGACATCGAACGCCAGGTCGGCCGGATCAACGGCGAGTTCGCCCGGGTCGGCTACCCGGTGGTGCACTACCTGCACCGCCCCATCCCGCGCGACGAACTGGTCGCGTTCTTCGTGGCCGCCGACGTGATGCTGGTGACGCCGCTGCGCGACGGCATGAACCTGGTCGCCAAGGAGTACGTCGCGTGTCACAGCGGGCTCAACGGCGCCTTGGTGCTGAGCGAGTTCACCGGCGCCGCGGCCGAACTTCGGCAGGCCTACCTCTGCAACCCGCACGACCTGGACGACGTGAAGGACGCCATCGTCGCCGCGCTGGAGGACGAGCGCGACGTCAAACGCAGGCGGATGCGCGCGTTGCGCAGGCAGGTGCTGGCCCACGACGTGGATCGCTGGGCGCGGGCATTCCTGGACGCCTTGGCGCAGGACCAGGTCGCGGGCAGCGCGCTGCTCACCGACGAGGACGTCTTCCCCGAGGACCGCGACCGCTGAAGCCCGCGTTCACAGCAATCACCCAGCTTTGGTCCAGGAACCTCGCAGCCGGATGCCGGACCATGTAGCCATGAGTGGTGCGCCCGTGCGGCAGACCCTCGAGGCCAGGGTCCTGGTTGTCGACGACGAGCCGATGATCGTCGAACTGCTCGCGGTGAGCCTGCGCTACCAGGGCTTCGAGGTCGACTCCGCGGCCGATGGAGCCCAAGCGCTGGACAAGGCGCGCATTTTCCGTCCGCAGGCGCTCATCGTGGACGTGATGATGCCGGGGATGGACGGCTTCGGCCTGCTGCGCAGGCTGCGCGCCGACGGCATCGACGCGCCCGTGTTGTTCCTGACCGCGCGCGACGACGTGCAGGACAAGGTCACCGGCCTCACGCTGGGCGCCGACGACTACGTCACCAAGCCGTTCAGCTTGGAAGAAGTGGTGGCCCGGCTGCGGGTCATCCTGCGCCGCGCGGGTCACGCCGCGCCGCAGCGAGAGAGTCCGCGGATCCGTTTCGAGGACATCGAGCTCGACGACGACACCCATGAGGTGTGGAAGGCGGGCGAGCCGGTCGCCCTGTCGCCCACCGAGTTCACGCTGCTGCGCTACTTCATGGTCAACGCGGGCACCGTGCTGAGCAAGCCGCGCATCCTCGACCACGTGTGGCGCTACGACTTCGGCGGCGAGGTCGGCGTGGTGGAGACCTACGTCTCCTACCTGCGCAAGAAGGTGGACACCGGGGACACACGGTTGATCCACACTCTGCGCGGGGTCGGCTACGTCATGCGCGCGCCCCATCGCAAGAGCGGTACATGAGCCCCGGCCGGCTCGTCACGGCGCGCGCGAAGGTATCCGGTCTGCTCTCGGCGGTCCCACTGCGTGTGACGCTGACGGTTCTGCTGGTGCTCACCGCCGGGCTCGGCCTGCTCGTCTCGGGCATGGTGGTCACCTCGGCCCTGGAACAGCAGCTGACCGACCGGACCGACCAGCAGTTGCGCGAGGGCGCGATGGAATGGTCCAGGCGGGGACCGCCACCGCCGGTGCTGCCCGCGGAATCGCGTCACGCTCCGAGCCAGTTCTATGTGCGCTCGGTGCGTAGTGACGGGCACGTGTTCTTCCTCCGGGCGTTCGCCGTCGACGCCGTGCCGGATCTGCCATCGACACCGCGACCAGGGCCGTACACCGTCGGCTCCGTGGACGGAGCACCGATCCAGTGGCGCGCGCTGACACTGCGCACGCCGGAGGGCACCACGACGGTGGCGTTGCCGCTCACCCAGAACACCGACACCGTGCACCGGCTGGTGATGCTCGAACTGATCGTCGGGGCGATCGTGCTGGCCGTGCTGGGGGTGATCGCGTACTTCGTGGTGCGGCGCAGTCTGCGGCCGCTGCGCCGGGTGGAGAGCACCGCCGCGGCCATCGCCCGCGGCGACCTGCACCGCCGCGTCCCCGTGCGCGGCGCCGACACCGAGGTGGACCGGCTGTCCAGGTCGCTGAACGGCATGCTCGCGCAGATCCAGCGCGCCTTCACCGCGACCGCCGCGTCCGAGGAGGCGGCGCGCCGGTCCGAGGAACGCATGCGCCGCTTCATCGCCGACGCCAGTCACGAGCTGCGCACCCCCCTGACGACGATCCGCGGGTTCGCCGAACTGTATCGCCAAGGCGCCACCGACGAGCCCGCCGCGTTCATGGACCGCATCGAGCGGGAATCCCAGCGGATGGGCGTGCTCGTGGAAGACCTGCTGATGCTCGCGCGACTGGACGCCCATCGCCCGCTGGAACTGGGCCCGGTCGACCTGCTCGCCGTCGCCAGCGACGCGGTGCACAACGCGCGCGCCGTGGTCGCCGCCGGACAGGCCGACGGCCCCGCCCGCACCGTCGAGCTGAAGATCGAACCGGGCGAGGGAACGCTCGAGGTGGTCGGCGACGAGGCAAGACTGCGCCAAGTTCTGACGAATCTGTTGAACAACGCCGTCACGCACACCGCGCCCGACGCGAAGGTGACGGTGCTGCTGACGCCCGGCCCCGACGACGTGCTGCTCGAGGTGGCCGACACCGGCCCCGGTCTGCCGCCGGAGCAGGCCGAACGTGTCTTCGAGCGCTTCTATCGCGCCGACGCCTCACGCGCCCGGTCCAGCGGCGGCACCGGGCTCGGCTTGTCCATCGTGCAGGCGCTGGTGACCGCGCACGGCGGCGAGGTCGGCGTCCGGAGTTCGACCGAGATGGGGACGACGTTCACCGTGCGGCTACCCCGCAGGCCGTCGTCGGAGTCCTAGCGGCGCATCGGCCGCGGCCACCCGTCTCAGACCGGGGTGACCGCCTCGACCAGCCAGCGCGAGTCGGATTTCGTCAAACTGACGCGCACGCGGCTGCCGGTAGTGGTGCCCTGCGGGGTGTCCTTGCTGGTCATGACCTGGTTGAGGAACAGCAGAACCTGCGCGTGCGAGCGGTCGGCGGAGATGACGCCGCCCGCCTGCGTGGTCGCGGTGACGGTGAGCTGCTTCTCCTTGGCGCCCGGCGCGATCCGCTTATCGATCAGCGTCAGGTAGTCCTCGCGGAAGTCGCCGGTGAGATTGTCGGCGGACTTGCGCAGCTCGGTGTCCACGGTCTGCGGGGTGTAGGTGAACATGGCCTCGACGGTGCGCCCCGCCGTCGCCACCGCATCCTTACGCGACTGCTCGGCCTGCCGGTCGTCCCAGTAGCGGTAGCCGTTCACGCCGCCGAGCACCGCGGCGGCCGCGACCACCACCCCGAGCACCGCGAGCAGGATCCTGGCTCGCATTCCGTTCCTGCTGTCGCCGCTCATGCCACGAACTCCACATCGGACACGGTCAGCCCGGTGTCGCCGCGCGACACGGTGACCCGGAACCGGTAATACCTGGTCTGCGGCTCGGCCTGGCCCGCGTTGGTCAGCGTCTGCTTGGCCGCGACCAGCACCCGCCCGGAGCGATCGTCGTCGCTCTCCAGCGCGGCCTCCACGATCTCGCCGCTGGAAACCACCTTGGCCTGCTGCACGATGCTGGTGAACGGGTCGACCCGGCCGTCGAACTCGGTCTTGAACTCGCCGGAGGCCAGCGAGAGGATCCGGTCGATGTCCTGCTTGGCCGAATCGGCGCGGATGGTGGTCAGGTTGACGACCGCCTGCCTGGCGGTCTCGACGTATTCGGCGCGCCGCTCGTCGCGTTCGTGCGCCGAGCGCATCGCGAGAACCGAGAGGGCCGCACCGCATACCAGCGCGATGACCAGCAACGCCGCGGCAGCGGTCGCGAGCACTCGCGGGAGGTTGCGCCCCTTGCTGGGAGCGGTCTTCTGTTCGGTCGGCGTCGCCTCGGGGGACGACTGCGCGTCTGCTTTCGTCAGTGCGACCGCCGTGTCCGCGTCGGTGGTCGCATCGCCCGTGGCCGGTGCCGGGGCGGCCGGTGCGGCCGAGAGGTCCGACTCGGCCGCAACTGAACTCGTCCCGCTATCGGCGGCGGGCGCGGTCTCGCGGGCAGCGGGAACCTCGGGCGCCGCTGTCTTCGCGCCGGTGGGTGTCGCGTTCTCCTCGACCGGGGGCCCGGCCGAGCGCACCGCACGCCGTCGCGAGCGGTGGCCTTCTCCGTTGCTCTCACTCATCGTTGCTGCTCCTCGAGCATCGCCTGCCAGCTCGACGGTACCGTGCCCGAACCGCCCGGTCCGATATCGCCCTGTCGGTATGTCCGCCCGTCGGTGCCGATGTACGCGCCGGTGGCCGGGTCGTACGCGCGGGCGGCGGCGGGTGTGTCGCCGCCGTAACTCGCCGGTGCCACGACCGGGGGTTCGTCGGGCTCCGCCGCCGGCGCTGCCGCGGGCGCGACCGGCTGCGGCGGCCCGAACGGCGGGTTGTCGCCCACCGGAACGTACCCGGTCCGGCACAGTTCCGGCGTCGGGGCGCGCACACCGGGCACCTCCACGCACGGCGTGTTGCGGATGCCGCGCACCGCCTCGGGCGCGTCCTGCGGCACCTTGCAGTACAGGCCGGGCGGGGTGTCGGGAGTGTCGAGCTCGCTCGGCGAGCGGCGCTGGTCCGGTGGGAGGAAGCCGGTGGTGCACGCGGGCGGGTCGTTGACCAACGCCATGAAGTCGACCAGCGCGCCGTATTCCAGCGGGCCGCGGACCGCGGTCAGCAGCGCGGCGACCAGCGGCGGGTAGATCACCAGGATCTGCTCCAGGCCGGCGTGATAGGTGACCGCGACCTGGCCGACGCTGACCAGGTTCGACAGCAGCAGCGGCAGCGTCGGACGCAGATCGTCGAACAGGTCGGTCACCCGCTGCATCCCGGACGGGCCCTCGCGCAGCACACCGCGCAACGCGGGATCGTGGCCGCGCAGCTGAGTTCCTAACGGATGTCAACTCAGTAGAGTCTTCTCGCTGCTGCGTTGTGTGGCTCGGTGCGTCGTGAGGTCGAAGCACCCGCTCGGCCGGTCGTGCGTCGCGTGACCCGGATTTCGGCAGGGAC
>NZ_VUOT01000060.1:0-20400 GCF_009829295.1 Nocardia sp. CY15 | reverse complement strand
GAACACCTCCGCCACAACCTCCTCCGTCGGAGTCGACGGCGCACGGAAAGCACGAGCGGCGAACACCGGCTCCGGCAAAGCCGCCCGATCCAGCTTGCCCACCGGCGTCAACGGAATCTCGTCCAGCACGATGATCGTCGTGGGAACCATGTACGCGGGCAATGTCTCGGAGATGAAGTCGACGAGTGTGGCGGTGTCGAATTCCGTTGCCAGTTCTGCCGCCTTGGGCAGTACATAGGACACCAGCATGGTCGTACCGTTGGGTTGCCGCTTGCCCAACGTCACCGCGAACTCGATATCGGGATGGCGGCTCAGCGCATCATCGATCTCGCCGAGTTCGACGCGGAAGCCACGCACCTTCACCTGGAAGTCAGAACGTCCCAGGACTTCGATGCCGCCGGAGCCCAGACGGCGCGCCAGGTCGCCGGTCCGGTACATCCGTGAGCCCGGGTTGCCGCCCTCGCCGCCGAATGGGTTGGCCACAAAGCGTGCCGCGGTGAGACTTCGCCGATTCAGATAACCCGCTGCCAGCGCGGGACCGGACAGGTACAGTTCGCCGACCACTCCGGCAGGGGCCGGGCGCAGGCGGGAATCCAGCACGTACAGACCGAATCCGGGTATGGCGCTGCCGATGGTTATCGTCTCACCCGGCACGAGAGGTGCACTGCTGGTCGCGATGACCGTGGCCTCGGTGGGCCCGTATCCGTTGATCATGGCGCGGCCGCCGCCGGTCCAGCGGTGCACCAGGTGCGGCCCGAACCGGTCACCGATGACCATGACGACTCGCAGGTCCGTGAGACCCGCGGGGTCGACGGACTCCAGTGCCCCGGGTGTGATGAGCATGTGGGTGACGTGTTCGCGCCGTAGCAGATCGGCGAGTTCGAATCCACCGAACACCGTCGGCGGCGCGATCACGAGAGTCGATCCTGTGGCGAAGGCGAGCAGCAGTTCCAGCACCGACACGTCGAAGTTCGGCGAGCAGATATGCATCACCCGGGAGCCGTCTGTGACACCGTAGCGCTCCCGCTCGGACGCCACCATCGCTCCCAGTCCCGAATGGGTGACCACGACCCCCTTGGGGCGTCCGGTCGATCCGGAGGTGAAGATGACGTAGGCGGGATGCTGCTCGGTGAGCATCCGCACCCGATCGGTGTACGAGACCGGGTGCGCGGGCCGCTCCGCGATCCGCTCTCGGTGTCGCGGGTCGTCGAGTTCGATCCAGGGGATGGACGTGCCCAGCGCTTCTCGGTACGCCGAGGTGGTGAGGCCCATCGCGGCCCCTGAATCGGACACCATGTAGGCGATTCGCTCGGGCGGGTAGGTGGGATCGATCGGCACATAGGCAGCGCCTGTCTTCGCGATCGCCCATACCGACAGCACGGACTCGACCGAGCGCCGGATGCCGATGGCCACGACGTCGCCGGGTCCCAGCCCCCGGTCGATCAACTCCCGCGCCAACCGTGACGACGATTCATCGAGCTGCCGGTAGGTCAGCTCCACGGCTTCGGCGGAATCAGCTGTCGCGGCGAACCGGATCGCGACCGTGTCGGCGGCGGATTCGACTGCGGCGGTGAGCAGTTGGCCGAAGAGTGGACCGCCGGAACGGCGACGGCGACTTCCACGCGCAGAACGGCGGTCCATCTTCATTTCGGGTGCTTACTCCTTCAGGTGCTGGACTCGCGGACGAACGTTTCGAGCCGACCCACAGCGTCGCTACAGGCTGGCAATGGTGTCGCAGACAGACCGGTGATATCTCGTTCAGTCAGGTTTCTGTTCCCCGTCGGGGACATAGCGGGAGAGCCGCCTACGGCGCGGCATACTGCGGTGCCGCGCCAAATATGTTGTGTCTCAAATCTTTTCCGCCGGTGTGCTTCGCGGCAGTGCCGCCACACACGTGTCGCTGCGTCCGCCTGCTTCTTCGGTTCGCCCGACCTTGTGGGCAGCAGCGCAACGTGTCATCTCACTCGCGGAAGTCGAAGCGCCGCAGGGCTGTACATCAGCTCGCTGCCTTGACATCCGGGGCGGCGATCGGGCCCGGCCTCAGTGATGCAGCGGGCCGCACCCATACCGGTCATCGGTCCGCAGGGTCAGAAAAATGTGCAGGCAGGGCCACCGGCCGAACTGTCGACGTACCCCGCGCGCAAGATGCGCAGTAGCAGGCACAGCGATCGAGTGGCCGATCCGGTTTCGGCGACGGTCGACGGCTCTTCGAGCGGCGCGGCGGACGCGGCCGACGGGGGTGCGAGGAGTGTGGCCGTCAGGAGGAGGCCTGCGGTGATCGCCTTCATGGACACGAGTATTCGGCGAACTTCGCTGGGTCGCACGACCCCAGTCATCGGGGCGCGCCGCGCTGTCGCGCGGGTAATCAGTGGGATGCCGTGGATCCCAACGGATGCAACGACCAGGGCAAGGTCTCGATCGGCACCGCGGCGGCAGGCCGGTCCATTCGGCTCGTCTTGGATCCGGTCGTGAATTCCGGATCAGTGCCCATGATCACGCGGCCCTCGCCGTTGACCAGCACCACCCGCTGACCGGATGCCCGGAACCGCGGGAGCAGGATCTCCTCGAGCGAGGCGACAGGGACATCCGCACCAGCGACTCCGAGGAAGGTTCCCGAAGGAATCGTGACCGGTACAGCGAATGTGCAAACGTATTGATCGGTGCACGCGTAATCCAGGGCGGGGCCGTGCACCCATCGCCGATCCTGGTCACGCGGAATCGCGAACCATTCCATTCCGGTGTAGTCGTAGAAATATTCGCTGTGCGGGTTCAATTCCAGCAGCAGGCGTTGTGGTCGGCTCTCTGCGTCCAGCAACCACCATTCGAGGTGACGGGGACGATCGGCGAGAATGCCATCAGCGAGCACTACGCCCGCGCTTTCGAGGAGTTTCCCATGCCGCTCGAGTTCACCGACAATGGTGTCGCGAAGCGCAACGAGGTCGGTCGACCGTGGAGTGGACCGCGGCTGATCGGCGAGATCTTCCCACAGCGTTGCCAGCGCCGTCCCGATGATCCCCAGTGATCGGAAAACCTCGTCGGCCAGCTTTCCGACGGTATGAGCGAGCGACTCGACGGTCACCGGGGTGGGGGAATTATCGGTGTCCCTCATCGATCACTGAGCTCCAAGCGTAGGGCGACGAGGCGGCGGATGCGTGATTCGGTTTGTGATTCTGCCAGCTCTCTCGCTCGGGCATCGTCTTCTCGTTCGATCGCGTCCACCAAATTCCGATGAGCGGTCGCCTCGGCCTCCGGGTCCAATTTCAGCCGCGGCAACCAGAGCAACGCGGAGAGTTCGGCTTGCAATGCGACCTCGGCGCGGGTCAACCGGGTGGACTGCGCGCACACCGCCATTTCGATATGAAACCGGCTGTCGGCGCGGCGTGCGGAGATGGGTTCGCTGCTGTCCTTCAGCCGGTCGGCCAGGGAGCGGAGCCGGGCGATATCGGCCCGCAACCCGCGGCGGGCGGCGAACACGGCGGCCGCTCCGGTGACGGCGAAATGTTCATCCCCCAGATCGCGCAACTCTTGAATGCTCATCTGCTGCAATCGCGCCAGCGAGGCGCTCTCGAGAACCTCCGCCGAACCGCGGATGAAGCTGCCACCACCGCGGCCGCGCTTGGTGTGCACGATCCCGCGCTGCCGGAGTACGGCAAGTGCCTCGCGCAGGGTCATCGTCGATATACCCAACTGGTTGGCGAGATCGGTCTCACTCGGCAGTTGCTGGCCGTCTGTCATCAGACCGAGGCTGATCGCGGCGCACAGCCGCTCCACCACGGCATCGGTCTTCGGACCGCCACCTTCGAGAGGTGACAGCACGGCGCCCAAAGCGGTCAATCCGGCGCTCTCCCGGTTCGACAACGCGACTCCTCGGTGGGGGATGTCACCTGATCCTAACAATGAACCCTTGAACTATGAACTCTAATGTCTTAGGTTAAATGCCGTGGAACTGCCTCCCCGGGCACCTTGACGCGCCGACGTCACGATCGAAGCAGGATTCCCTGATGTCCGATAATCAGATCTTTCACCGCGAGCGCCCAGGGTGGGCCGCCCGTGACCGGGCCGGATCGTCCGCCGAAATGGTGGCGCACGGCCGAGTGTGGCCGACCGGTAGTGGCCCGCGCGCCCGTCGGGTGAGCGCACGGCGCAGGAGTGGCCGAGATGGATGATGTGCACCGAACCGAAGTCGACGGATTGCGTGTGACCTGGCGCTTCGTTCAGCACCACTTGATCGCCATCGTCGCCGTGGACCATGCGTCCGACGCTTCGCCGGTAGTGTCGTTCAGCCCCGGCGGTTATCCCGACCTCGCGCAAGCGCGAGAGCTCCTTCCGGAGCTGACCAGGCTGTGGGACGCGGTGCGTCACGAGTTCTGGGCGAAACTCTTCCCGCCGATGCCGCTGGCAAGCGGGCGGCAGGCATGGGCCTGACTCCGGAGGAGTCCGCCTCCCACGGCTGATCCTCGCGCGGCCCCCTTGACTAGAGCTTCACTACAGTGAAAAATTCACTGTAGTGAACCTCTAGTGATAGGTGGTTGGATTGTGGCGGCTCGGCAGGCGAAGCGCGGTAGAAAATGGATTCAAGCGGAGATCGAACGGCTCGATCCCGCGGTGGACAGCGAGCGAATCGTGCGGTTGACGAGCTGTCAGCTGGTGCCGAGGAGCCTGCTCGTGGTGCACCTGTTCTATACAGTCGGTTTCGTGCGCTTCGCCGGGCCGCCCGCGTCGGCGGTCTCGGTGGACCGCAACGGCACCGGGATGCTCTACGAGCAAGGTATCCGACGCGCCGATGAGACCATGTTTCACCTGTTCTCCTGGATCGACGACGGCGTTTCCAGCCCTGTGACCGGCCAGAGCCTGGACTATGTCCGGAATTGGCATTCCACCGTCGCCCGGAACTGGCCCATGCCGTTGCACACTTTTCAGCACAGCGCCGCGGTGTTCACGCTCATCTACGATCGGCTGTTGCGGCAGGTCGCGGGTGCGCCAGGGCTCAGCGAGAAGGAGCGCCGCGCCCAGCTCGTCCACTGGCGCGAGGTCTCGGCACGGCTCGGCGTCGCCGATATTCCGCAGACCTGGCACGACATGCAAGAGTTTCTCCACTCCTACGAGCACGGCCCGGATTTCGCCTGCTCCGAGGCCGGGCAGCGGTTGGCGAATGCGCTCATCGATCAGTTCGCCACGCGGTGGTTTCCACGGCCGCTGCGCTGGTTCGGACGCTGGCTGGCGCTGGCGCTGTCGGAAGAACACGTGATCGAAAGCCTCGGAATCCCACAACCGCCCGCAGCCTTCAGCTACGCGGCGCGTCATATCACCCGGGTCGCGGTCTTCGCGATTCGACATGTCTTGCCGGACCCGCGTGAGATGTTCCGGCTCAGCGAAATCGTCGCCCACCACAGGAAATCCGCGCTGCGGGGGCCGACCGTGGTAGCGAGCTGACGGTGCTTTCTCAGCAGATGGTGGTGGTTGTGAGAAACGTGTTGGTACTGGGTGGGTACGGCGCTGTCGGTGTCCATCTGATGGCCGAATTGCGCGCGAGGGGAGTGCACGCGATCGCGGCCGGACGCGACCCTGCCCGCGCGGACCGGACGGTGGACTCGACCGAACCTGATCTGCGCTCCTATCGCGCCGCTCTGGCGAGTATCGATGTGGTGGTCAATGCGTCCGGTGCCGAGAATCCTCGGCTCGCCGAAATCGCAGGCACACATGGAATCCCATTCGTAGACGTCACAGCCTCGACGGAATATGTCGCCGCGCTGGAACGGCTCGCGCCTGCGGCCGCGGTGGTCGTCGATGTGGGGCTCGCGCCCGGGTTGACGAACCTGCTCGCTGCCGCCGTGCATCGCGCTTCGCCCGGACCGATCGATCTGGTGGTGCTGCTGGGGGCGGGGGAGCGGCATGGGGCGGCCGCGACGGAATGGACATATCGGTTGCTGGGCAATTATTTTCACGATGGCGAGCGAATGGTCCGCAACTACACGGATCCGAAAACGTTCGACCTTCCCGGACAACGCCGTCGACGACTGTATCGGGTCGATTTCTCGGATCAGCACTCGTTGGGTCGCGACCTGGGGGTGCGGGTCAGGACGTACTTCGGTGTCGACTCGACGGTCGCCACCGCGGCGTTGGCCGTCCTGACCTGGCTGCCCGGAGCTTCCCGCGTGCCACGGCGGCTCCATCTGCCTGGCGCCGAAGATTGGCTCGTCCTCGCCCGCGGCCGCCACGGTGTGACGAGGTGGGCGCAAGGGCGAAAGCAATCCCGCGCTACCGCCGTCATCGCGGCGGCCGCTGTCGAGGTGGTGACCCAGCTATCGCCGGGATTTCATCACCTCCACCGGGTCCTCGACCTCGAGGACGTGCCGACCGCGCGTGGAATCGCCATGGGCGCCACCGGCGACCGCACGCTTCGCACGATCGGATCGGTCGAGCCTGTGCAAGGCCAGCGCGCCGACCGCGCCGACCGCGCCGAGACCGACCCAGACCGCCCACTCGACTCCCGCGGCGTGGGCGGCGCCGACCACCGCGCCGGTGGCGAGGTTGCCGCCCAGGATGCCGACGCCGACGACAGTGTTGTAGAAACCGTAATGCGTGGCGACCAGCTTGCCCTCGGCCAGCGATACGACGGTGTCCATCTCGAAGGGGAACACCGCCGCCGTCCCGACCGCCAGTAGCGCCGCCGTCACCAGGAGCGCGGCCACGGCCGCGACCACGCCGAACCGCTGGGGTCCGGGCACGATCGCCAGCGGCAGGAACGACACCGCCAGCACGCTCATGCCGACGACGAGGCTGCGGCCGGAGCTCCAGCGGGAGCGCAACCACGCGGTGATACGCAACTGTCCGGCCACCGCGACCACACCCGAGATCACGAACACCGCTGAGGTCAGGGCCTGTGATCGCGCGCCTGCCACGTAGCCTGCTTGCAACGGCAGCGCGAGATAGACTTGGAACGACAGCACATACGAGCCGATCATCGCCACCGCGAAGGCCACGAACCGGCGATTGGAGACGACGGTGCGCCAATCCTCGAGCACCGAGGTCTTTTCCGCCGGGAGCGCGGCGCGCCGGGTGGGCAGCGCGAACAACTGCGCGACCGTCAGCACCGCGAACACGGCCGCCGCCGCACCCGCCGTTACGCGGAAATCCAACGTCATCAGCAGGAGTCCGGCCAGTGGCCCGGCCAGAATGCCCGCCTGATAGAAGATGTTGAACACCGCGAACGCTTCCACCCGTCGTTCGCCGGTGTCGGCCGCGAGATACGCGCGGACGGCGGGATTGAACAGCGCTCCGGCGAAACCCGTTGCCGCCGAGGCGATCAGCAAACCCGGCAGCGACGTGGCGAACGCCAGCAGCGCGAAACCGCCGGTGCGCAACAGGCATCCGGCCACGATCAGCGGCTTGTAACCGAGCCGGTCGGCGAGCGTACCGCCGACGAGGAACATGCCCTGCTGGGAGAAGTTCCGCATACCCAGCACCAGCCCGACTGCCCACGCGGCCAAGCCCAGTGGGCCGGCCAGGTAGCCGGCCAGATACGGCATCAACATGTAGAAGCCGAAATTGATGCCGAACTGATTGACCATCAGCAGCCGAGCGGCGAGATCGAAGCTGCGGAACTGCGTGAATCCCGTCATCGCGACTGCTTCCGTCCGAAGGCGGCAGCTCTCGGGTCCAGGACACGGGTGCAGCGTGTCCAGGACCGCACGACCCGCTCGGCCGGGTGTCTGATGGTCTCCGGTTCGATCGGCGGATCGGCGTCCAACAAGCCCAGATCCTCGCAGTAGGAGTCGTTGTAGATCGTGTCGAAATAGCGGTGCGGCCCGTCGGGGAAGACGGCCGCGATCCGCGCCTCGGGGTCGTGGCCGCGGGCGGCCCATCCCGCCACCAGAGCGACCGAACCCACGCTCCATCCGCCGCTGGCATGGTGGGTCGCGGCGAGCGTGCGGCACGCCCACACCGCTTCGGAGGGCGCGACCCAATGGACCTCGTCGAAGGCGGCGTAGTCGACGTTGCGTGGGTAGATGCTCGAGCCGAGGCCGCGCATCAGCCGCGTACCAGCCGGTTGCCCGAAGATGGTGGATGCGATCGTATCGACGCCGATCAGCTTCAGATCGGGATTGAACCGGCGCAGGACCCGCGCCACCCCGGCCGAATGGCCGCCGGTGCCGACCGCGCATACCAGCACGTCGACTCCGCCGAGTTGTTCGATCAACTCGATGGCCAGCGATTCGTAGCCGTCGACATTGTCCGGGTTGCTGTACTGATCCGGGCACCACGCGCCGGGCTCGCGGTCGAGCAACTCCGCGACACGGACGCGGCGCGCCTCTTGCCAGCCGCCGGTCGGGTGCGGCTGGTCGACCACGTCGACTCGCGCCCCGTAGGCCGTGAGCATCCGAGCGACAAGAGGCTCCAGACCGGAATCGGTGACCACGGTCACCGGATGGTGGTAGATCATCCCGGCCAGGGCCAACCCCATACCGAGGGTGCCGCTGGTGGACTCCACTATCCGCGCGCCGGGCGCCAGATCGCCGCGTTCCTTGGCCCGCCGCACCATATGCAGGGCGGGACGATCCTTCATCCCGCCCGGATTGAATCCCTCGAGCTTGGCCCAGAACCCTCGGCCGGCGGGTGCCAGCGGTGCGCCGACCCACAACACGGGAGTGTTGCCGACGAGCGCTCGGGGATGCCGCGCCGCGTCCGGGGCGGGCACCAGCGCTGCGGGCACCCCGGCGCGCTCATCGAGCACATACTTGTCCATGACCTTCGCTTTCCGTATCGAAATCGCCCCGTAGGGCGCAGACGTGCATCGGGAACAGACACCGGCCGACGCGGGGACGACACCCGCCGACCTGGCGCTGACCGATCAGCGTCGGGCGATACAGAAGCGCGTCAGCAGTACTCTGCCGCTGACGACGGGAACGGCCGCGACGGGCGGACCGCGTACTCCGGCGGAACCCGCCCGGCCCGCAATCGCGAGGACTACGGCCGCGGCCAGCATCAATAGGAGCAACTGCGGGGGGGCGATACTGCCGCCCCCGGCCGGGAGCGCGGGTGTGATGGCGCAGTGGACTGCGTGCGGTACACCGTGACGGTGCGTCGCGTCGGTGCTGACGTCCGAGTGGTAGTCCAGCGCCGAAACCACGGCCGCCGGGATCGGAGTCACGGCCGCATGGACGTGCCGCGCGACCGTGGAGGAGTGGTCATCGGCATCCAGCAGCGTGCAGTGCAGCAACGGCGCCATGAGCAGCGCCGCGGCAAGCATCGCCAGCGTCAAGCCGCTGGGCCGCAACCATCCGATGAGTTTCACTGTGGAATCCACCCTAGCGACGAGATTTCGATGCGAAAGCTTGCGGGCGCCGGAAAGCATCCCGTTCGAGTGGGACGGTGAGGCGGGCGGGTGGCACTCGGCCGACCAGACATCTGCGGCAATGCGATCCTTCCGGGCAGCTGAATCGCTAGGTACGATACCACCCTAGGGTATTAGGCCGGAGTCACCGCGCCCCTGTCGCCTCGATCCGGACCAAGACCAGAGGACTTCACTGGCACGCCCGGCCGGAAGATCGTCAGCACGTTGACGCTGACAGTCACCCCCTCGGCCCGGAATCTCGGCCCACCCCGGGCTGGGCTACTCACCGCCTCCGGCAGCCCCGGAGGCGGCGAGTCGGTATCACTCGACGGCGGTTGCCTCGAGTTCGACCATCTGGCCGGGGATCGCCAGTCGTGTGATCCCCAGCATCGTGGTAGTCGGTGCCACTTCGGAAGCCGCCAACCGCGACGCCAGCACGCCGTAGTGCTGGAAGAGCAGATCGACGTCGGTGGTGTAGACGTTGAGCCGGACGAGGTTCGCCAGGGACATGCCGGCCTTTCCGAGCACGGCCTCCACGTTGTCCAGGCTCAGCGTCAACTGCGCTGCCATGTCACCGGCATGCTGGGGTTTGCCGTCACCGCTCATCGCGGTCTGCCCGGAGCAGTACAGGGTCCGGGTGTGCCCGCAGACGAGCTCACCTTGGTTGAATCCCATCTGCACCGACCATGTCACCGGGTTGACTGCCGTTCGTTCCGCTACCACATCAGCTCCATTCGATTCGTTGAAGTACGTACGTCCATCGGCCCGATAGCCGCTGTCTGTGACGCCGTGGTGGTAAGCCTCGCAACGAATCACGACATCCTGTGTCGTGTATTCCGCTAAAGTTTTCGCATGCGCGCCGACCGTCTGGTCTCGCTGGTGCTGCTGCTGCGCCGGCACGGTCGGTTGTCCGCGACCACGCTGGCCCGCGAACTGGAGGTTTCCACCCGCACGGTGCTGCGCGACATCGAGGCGCTGTCCGCGGCAGGCGTGCCGGTCTACGCCGAGCGCGGCAGGCACGGCGGTTTCGCATTGTTACCCGGTTTCCAGACCGAGCTCACCGGACTGAATCACGACGAGGCGCTGGCCCTGCTGGTCGCCGGGTCACGGCGCGGCGCGCAGGCATTCGGCCTGGGCTCGGCGCTCGCTTCGGCCATGCGCAAGCTGGTCGACGCGCTACCGGAAAGCTATCGCGCCACCGCGACCGGCGCGGCCCAGCGATTGCTGATCGATCCGGAGACCGACCTCTTCTCGCGCCGGTTGGTCGCTGAGGAGGTGTCCGACGCCGTAGTGGCCGAGATCCGGCGCGCGGTCCTCGCCGGGCACAAGCTGCGCATCCACTACGCGGCTGTGGATCAGACTCCGGAGTGGCGCACGGTGGACCCGATCGGTCTGGTCACCGTGCGCGACCAGGGCTATTTGCTGGCAACAAGATCGGGGGCGGACCGCACCTATCGGCTGTCGCGGGTGTTGGCCGCCGAGGAACTGCCCGATCCCGCACAGCGACCGGACCGGGTGGATCTGGACCGGGCCTGGCGGGAACGCAGCACGCGTTTCCGGACCGGCGGCGACCAAGTCACCGTGCTGGTCCGGGTGCACCCGGCGCGACGGGAAGAGCTGGTGAGCACCGCGCTGGCCGTCCGCGCCGAAGACGCCGACGCGGACGGCTGGTTGCGGCTGGAGGTGACCTTCCAAGATCCCAGACACGCCGAGTGGGCGCTGTGGCAGCTCGCCACGGACGCGGAAGCCCTTGCCCCGCAGTGGTTACGCGCCTGCCTGCGCGACCGCGCCGTCGCGATCGCCACCCGCTACGGAGTGTCGGTCTGACAGTTGCCGCCTGCTGCGGCCCGCTGCCCAAGCCGACAAGGGCTGGCCGGGCTCGCCGCAGTCCGGCCTCTCCCCGCGGCACCTACCCACCGTGGGCAGAGGTGCCCAGCTGTTCCGCAGACGCTCACCGGTTTGGAAGCTCCTCCAGGAGGCATTACCCCTGCGAACAAGCTCGACAAGGAGGTTCAGATGTCGGCTGCAGTATGGGCAATCATCGTCGTCATCGCCATTGTCGTCGTCGCGGCCCTTGTCGCGTTCGTGGTGTGGCCTGCGCTGCGCAGACAGCGATTACGCCGCAAGTTCGGCCCCGAGTACGACCGGACGGTCCGGGAACACGAGGACCGCAAGGCCGCCGAGCGCGAACTCGCCGAACGCGAACGCAGGCACGCACAACTGCGGTTACGCGAACTATCCGACGACGAGAAGCGGGTCTACACCACCCGCTGGGTAGAGGTGCAGGAGCGATTCATCGACGACCCCGCCGGGGCGCTGACGGAAGCCGACCGCCTCGTCACCACGATCATGGCCGAGCGCGGCTATCCCACGGAGAACTACGAGCAGCAGATCGCCGATCTTTCCGTAGAGCACGCCGCGCCGCTGGGCCACTATCGCGCCGCGCACGAAATCGCGACGCGACCCACGGGCACCGCGGTGTCCACCGAAGACCGGCGCACGGCCGTCGTGCACTACCGGGAACTGTTCGAAGACCTGCTCGGCGTGGCCGGCAAGGAGAGCAAGGGCGTGAAATCATGAGCACCGAGTCCGAGCGGCGATTCCCCGGCGACGGCACGCGAAACGAGTCGGCGACCACGGCGGGCACCGGCGCCGACTACGACAGGTACGGCGCGGGAACTCCCGAGACGGGCCGTCGCCCCGAGACCGACGCCGAGCGGGTCGGTGAACCAGGAGCGGTATCGCACGGCGGCGAGCGGAGTGCGGACCCCGACGTGGTCGGTTCCGGAGGCGAGCGGCGTGCAGGCGATGAGGTCGAGGCAGACCGCCCCGCTCACGCAGCCGATCGATCGGACGCAGTGCACGCGAATGCTCGGGCAGGGGAGTCCGCAACCGACACCCAGCGCGGGGAACCCATCGACGGCACGGGGGTAGGCAACGCCGTGCCATCCGAGTCCCGGGACTCGGTGCCGGGAGCCGGCGTCGGGCCGAGCGCCGCTCCCGTGGCAGGCGATCAGCCCGCTCCGCTGTTCGCCGAAGCCGATTTCGATCGCCTGCGCACCCAGTGGCGGGAGGTCCAAGTCACCTTCGTCGACGATCCCGGGGCTGCCGTCGCACGCGCCGACGACTTGGTCAACGACGCCATCGAGCAGATGATCGCCACCTACCAGCAGCGCAAGCGCGAACTGGACGAGCGGCGCGGCGACACGGCGGACACCGAGAACCTCCGGCAGGTGCTGCGCGGCTACCGGGCGTTCTTCGATCAGTTGCTCTCGACCGGCGCCTAGCCGGAGCGAACCCATGAGTGTCTTCGGATTGGTCACCGGCACGGTCGACCAAGCGACGGATTGGGTCGCCCAGCAGGTGAAGGCGCGGATCCCGTCCGCCGATCCCGCCGACCGCGACCCGGAATTCATCGGCGACACCATGGGTTTGGGCTGGCTGTTCGCGCGCCTCTACTTCCGGGCGGAGGTGCGCGGCCTGGAGCGGATACCCGAGGAAGGGCCGATGTTGCTGGTGGCGAACCACTCCGGCGGCAACGTGTCGCCGGAGGTCATGGTGACCACCCTGGCGTTCGTCCGCCGTTTCGGCCCGCAGCGGCCCTTCTTCCAGCTTGCCCACGACATGGTGATGGCCTACCCGGTGATCGGCTCGTTGCTGCGCCGCTTCGGTACGGTGAACGCCGACGCGGCCAACGCCGCGCGAGCACTGCGCGACGGCGCGGCGGTGCTGGTCTATCCCGGCGGCGACTGGGAGGTGCACCGCCCGACCTGGGAGGAGGACCGGATCGACTTCGCCGGTCGTACCGGTTTTCTCCGCCTGGCCTGGGACGAGCGGGTCCCGATCGTGCCGGTGGTGAATATCGGTGCGCAGCAGAGTCAGCTGGTACTCACCCGTGGGGACCGGATCGCACGCCTGCTTCGGCTGGACCGGATGCTGCGGCTGAAGGTCTTCCCGATCTCGCTCGCACTCCCATGGGGGCTCGACGTAGGAGATCTCGCCGGTCATCTGCCGTTGCCCAGCAAGATCACCGTCGAGTTCCTGGACCCGATCGACCTGCGGGCGGCCTTGGGTCCGGAACTCGATCTGGACCAGGCCTACCAGTTCGTCACCGGAACCATGCAACGGGCGCTGACCAAGCTCGATGACGAGCGGACCCTGCCGATCGTCGGCTGACCGCCGTTTGCGCCCGAAGCCGGCCCCTTTTATGGTACCGTTCGTAACATATATTCGATCGTGTGATGGAGGTCTCCCGTGCGCGAAATCGCGCATGAAAGGTTCGGATCGCTGGCCGCCCCGGGCACCGAGGGCGGCGGAGCGGCGCTGGACCAAGTAGCGGCCATGACCGGCGCCGCGGGGCTCGTCGCCGTCGTTCTGCTTTGGATCGGGTATCTGCACCGCACCCGGCGCATCACTTGGCTCCAGCGGATCGCCGACCGTCTCGGCCGATTGTTCAACCGCCCCGGCTGGGTCGCTCTTCCGCTCGCGCTGTTCCTCGCGACGATCCTGACCGCGCTGTTGGGATTCATCTGGGACGTCAGCCTGCACGTGGGCAACGGCCGGGATGACGGGCCGCTGGCGAACCCGGCCCACTACTTCATCCTCGCGGGATTGTTCTTCCTGTTCACCGCCGGGATGTCGGCGATCGTGCTTCCGTTGGACGAAAAGCCCGGGCCCGCGGCAGTGCGGATCACCCGCACGTGGTACGCGCCCGTCGGCGGCATCCTCATCGCAGGCGCCGGCCTGTACGCCTTGATCGGATTCCCCCTCGACGACCTTTGGCATCGGCTGTTCGGCCAGGATGTCACCCTGTGGGGGCCGACGCATCTGATGCTCATCGGTGGCGCGGGCTTATCGCTGGTAGGCGTGCTGCTGCTGGAGTTCGAGGGCAGGCACAGCCGGCCCGAGGCCGACCGTCCGGACGGGCGGCGGATGTGGCTGCTGCGGGCCTTCGCCTTCGGCGGCCTGCTCATCGGGCTCTCGGTGTTCCAGGTGGAGTTCGACTTCGGCGTGCAGCAGTTCCGGCTCGTCCTGCAGCCGATGCTCATCGTCGCGGCTGCCTCCATTTCCCTCGTCGCTGCCCGTGCGAGCCTCGGGCCGTTGAGCACCCTGGTCGTTGTGGGCTTCGCCGCATCGGTCCGTGCCGTGGTGGCCGTGTTGGTCGGCGGGCCGGTCATCGACGCGCCGCGCAACGTATTCCCGCTCTATCTCGGCTGCGCGGTCGTGGTCGAACTGCTCGCGCTGCTGCCGCTGACCCGGCGGCCGATCTGGTGGGGTGCGCTGTGCGGGCTCGGCATCGCGACGGTGGGACTATGGCTGGAATCCCTCTGGATCGGTGCGATGTTCGTCAATCCGTGGCCGACCGCCATGTGGCCGGAACTCCTGGCGATGGCTGTCCCCACGAGCATCGCGGGCGGTGTCGTCGGCGCGCTGCTGGCGATGACGCTACGGGGTGAACCGCTGCCGCGTCCGCCGGTGCGCCGCGGGTTGATGGTCGCCGCGGTCGCGATCGTGGCGGCCGCGACTGCCAACGGTCTGCTCATGGACGTACCGGAGCGGGCGGAGGCCACAGTCACACTGCGCGACGCCGAATCCGCCACGGACGCAAGGATGGTGCTCGCGGACGTTCGCCTCACGCCCACCGATCTCGTCGGCTCCGACCCCGAGTGGATGCAGGTCCTGGCCTGGCAAGGCGGGATCGGGGGAGACAGTCCCGGTCGCGGACTGGTCGTCGACCAGCTGCGGCGAGTGGGCCCCGGCCACTACGTCTCGACCGAACCCGTTCCGGCGCACGGGTCGTGGAAGACCGTCCTGCGGTTGCAGGACGGGCGCGTCCTGACCGCGGCGCCGATCTTCATGCCCGCGGACCCCGGCATCGGCGTCGAAGAGGTTCCCGCGCTCGCCTCGTTCACCCGGCCGTTCATCTCCGAGATCACCGTGCTGCAACGGGAGCGGTCGTTCGACCACCCCTCCTGGTTGTTCGCCGCGGCGTCGCTCGTCGTACTGCTGTGCAGCCTCGTCCTCGTCGGGGCGTTGTCCTGGGGTGCGGCGCGGATCAACGACCGGTACCCGCACGTCGGCCGGACGGTGACGCCGGAGCCCGTGGGGTCGCGATGAACCCGGAATACGACGGCGTGGACGTGCTGGCCGATCATTCGATTCTGCTGGCGATCCCGGCCTTCCTGCCCGCGTTGCTCGTGGTCGCCGTCGTCGTGTTCGTCGCCCTGCGAGACCGTCGGGCGCACCAGCACGAACGGACGGCGGGGTCGACGGCCGAACACGGCGCGGACAAGGAGGAATGATGGCATCCGTGCGGCGCTGGTCCGCGCTCGTGATTCTCGGGGGTCTGCTCGTGACCGGCTGCGCTTCATCCGATCCCGCGCCCTCCGCGTCGACGACCGCGGTGGCTGGGGACACGGACAGCCTCGTCGTCGCAGTACGGATCGCCGCAGGCTCGGTGAGTCCGGCCGACGTCCGCCTGGAGACCCGGGTAGGACGACCGATCGAGATCGTGGTCGACAGCGACACCGACGACGAAATGCACGTTCACGCCACACCAGAGCGCACCTTCCCGATCACCCCGGGCGCAGGCCAGCGGTTCCGCTTCACCGTAGAGGTGCCGGGACGGGTGGAGATCGAGCTGCACCACGCCCGGCGCACGGTGGCGACACTGCTCGTGCGCGGATGACAGTTCTGGCCCACGGCATCGGCGGTGCCACCGACCTGCCGATCCCGCTGTCGTACGCGCTCGTCGGCGCCGCTTGGGCTTTGACCTTCTCGTTCGCGGTCCTCGCGGTCGCCTGGCGCCGACCGCGGCTGGAACCACGATCACCGGGATTCGAGCTCCCCTCGGTAGTCGGAGCGATCGTGGACGCCGAGCCGATTCGGATCGGCATTTCGGTGGTGAGCGCGGCCGTCACCCTCGCCGTCGTCGCGATCGGCGTGTTCGGACCTTCCGACCCGGGACGCAATCCCGTCCCCGGTGTCGTCTACATTTTCCTGTGGGTCGGTGTCATGGTCGCCTCGCTGATCGCCGGACCCGTTTGGAAGATCCTGTCCCCGGCGCGTGCCGTGCACCGCGTCGTCTGCCTGGTGTCGCGCCGTCCGCCCACTCGCGGTCTGCTCCGTTATCCCAGCTCTTGGGGACAGTGGCCCGCCGTGCTCGGCCTGTTCTCCTTCGTGTGGCTCGAACTGGCCTACCCCGAACCGGGCTCGGTGGCCGCGGTGACCACCTGGCTCGTCGCATACCTCGTCGTCAGCACGATCGGACTGATCGTGTGGGGCACGACATGGGCCGAGCGGGCCGACCCGCTCGAGGTGTACAGCAGCCTGTTGGGCAGGCTGAGTCCGCTCGGACGTCGCGAAACCGGTGAGCTCGTGCTGCGCTCACCGTTGGACAACCTGGCGGGCACTCCGGCACGGATCGGCGGGGTGGCCGTCGCCGCCACCCTGCTCGGCTCGACGGCATTCGACAGCTTCACCACCTTCCCGTCCTGGCGCAGCGTGCTCGCCGAGGCGGGCAGCAACGGATCCGAAGTCCTGCCGACCGTACTGAACACATTGGGGCTGCTCGGCTTCATCGCTGTCGTCGGGGTAGCGTTCCGAATCGCCGCCCGAGCGACCGGAGGTCTGCCCGAAGACGAGCAGAGACGACTTCCCGCTCGTCTGGCACACAGCCTGACCCCGATCGTCGCCGGCTATCTGGTGGCCCACTACCTCACGTTCCTGGTGGAGAAGGGGCAGGCGACGATGCTCTTGTTCGCGGATCCGTTCGGACGAGGGTGGAATCTCGCCGGGCTCGCCGACCGCGACGTCGCCTACCTCCTGTCCACCCACCCCGCGGCGCTGGGGACGATCAAGGTCTCGGCCGTGGTGGTCGGCCACATCCTCGGTGTCGCCGCGGCCCACGACCGCTGCCTGCGACTGCTTCCGCCCGCGCACCGGCTCACCGGTCAACTGGCTCTGATGCTCACTATGGTCGGTTTCACCTTCACCGGTCTCTACCTGTTGTTAGAACACCCATTCGGCAGCGATTTCGCCACGTATGTGGGTTCATAGCGCGTTGGGCTACCTCATGGTTCGGGGTCGCCGAGGCTTTGCCGTCGGCTGGGGGACAGGGGATGTGGTTCGGTGTCAGGCAGCAGCGGGTGCGGCTCGCCGGTCAACGTGACCAGTGCCTCGACTACATCGCCGATGGTGGGCAACACGCTCGTCGGCATCGTCCCTGCCGGGGTCGCCGTTCTGTTCGATGCGAGAAGCGCTTATCAATTTCGCTTCACAAACAGCGCGCTGTCTCGAGACCGGTGAACGGGAACCGCTCACCATCGCCCGATCCGGTGTCGACCGAATACGCCGGAAGGGTCCGCGGGAGGACGACGATTTCGTCGGCTATCGCCGGAGTTTGTCCATCGCGCGCCTGGCCTGCTGTTCGGTAGTCCGCTGGATGTCATCGATGTCGGCGGTGGTTGTGGGCGCGACACCATGGGAGTGGCTGAATTCGAACCTCATGGACACTTCGATATAGAGGTTGTCGTCGAGGACACCGATCTGATAATCGACCCGGGTATTCTCCCCGAATTCGATGACATCGCGCTCGAAGTATGCTTTTTGCCCGAGATCAGGCACGCCACCCCTCGACCTGTACTCCATGTGAGGCTCCCATGAGGGGTTCGCCTGGCTCTCATAGACGGTGCCGGCACGGCGGTGTGATGGCCATACGGAGGTGGAGACGGAGATCGTTGCGTCTATGGCCGTTCCCTCTATCTCCGGAGCCTGTGCATACCGACCGCGCATAACGCTCGATGCAGTGCAGTCGTGGTAGCGATCGCCGACAACAGGGTTGTAGTCTCCCTCTCGCGTGGTCGACTCGGTGCCGGTCCATCTTCGTAGCACCGAGCCGTCGATGAGGCCGCAGGGGTCCGTCGCGTTTTCCGCGGCGTAGGTCGTCTTCGTCCAGGGCAGCTTGCCGGAGGACACCGAGTCGAACGCGATGACGGCGACCGCGACGACGACCATTCCCGCAATCAGCAGTGAGATCCACAGTATCCGGCGCGATACGCGTGGCTTGCCCATCCGTGGCGTGACACCTCGCCACGGCTGTGCGCTGTCAGGGTGTTCGGTGGGAGACATCAGGATCCATTCGTCCGCTGTGTTTCTGCCACGTCATGATCTCCGGTCGAGCTAGCGAAGTCCTTAAGGCTCGGTTGTCACCAGTGAGTGACATCGGATCCACGTCTCTGCCCCTGGAACGCAGTTCCTGGCGTACGCGGGCATGCCGCAGTCCTGCCGAGACGGCGCCGACCATAAGCAGCTGTCGCTGGAGCGGTACGTCGCGGACGGCTTCGGCATCGACCTGCCCCGCCCGAGGATGCGGCCAATCCATGGCGACGCAGTGGATCCACGGCAGCCCAGAAGTGCGTTCGAGCCGGAGACCGTCGAGGACGAGGACAGCCGCCGGCGGAGAACGAACGGATGGATCCCGCACGCGGGCCACGGAGCCTGTGGGCAACCCAGTGCTGAGCAGGGGCGTCCGCAGGCTGAAGACAGCGGGACCGGCGCTGCTATCCGTAGCGAATTCGCAGTGCGCTCGGACAGGCTCTGTAGTTTCCGCCCATGGCGCCGAACCGGTCGGCGAGGTGAGCGTCACCGCGCGGCAGGCACGGTCGGTCCTCGCCTGGCTACAGCAGCCCGATGGAGCTGACGTCAGAGACAGAGATGCCCGACAGGCGTGGCTCTAGGCTGGCTGGGTGGAGTTCACAACGGATTTCGAGCGCGGTGGGTGGCTGCTGGCGCGCGTCGGCGAACACGGGGTCGGCGGCATCGCGGGTACCGGCTTCGAGGCTTATGCGCGGATCCTGCATCCGGTCGAGGCGACCCGCCGCGACGTCACGGTCACCGACGAGTGGGGCAATCCGGCGATCGTGGAGGAGGCGATGTGGCCGTGGGCCGAGGTCGCCGCGCGCAACGGCAGAGTGATGCATCCGTTGGTGCAGTGGCGCAACCTCACCGATGATGAGGACGAGGCGGCGATGTCGTTCGACGACGGCTGGGAAGTCGGCCAGACCGTCGAGGGATGGTTCGACCCGAGCCTGCTGGCCGCGCTCACTGTCCACCTTCGCGCAGCCACCGAGACACCGGAAGAGGTGACGGCTGGAGTTTGGAATGGATTCGGCGAGTTGCACACATCCTCGGGCGCGGTGTTCGTCGCCTCCACCGACGGCGATCCGCGCAACCTCGAGCGCGAGCGAGCTCGAATCGACGCCGAGCTGGCTGCCTCTGTCTCGCCGCAAGTCGGACGGGCGGTCGAGGCGGGGCCTTTCCTGCAGTGGCCGGGACGCGACTTCATGCTGTTCGACACCAGTCTCTCCGAACTCGCCGACCCCAGGTGGGTGCATGCGGCGGGCCTGGGATGGACGACCGACTTCCCCGGAGTGACGCCGCAGCTGCTCTGGCCCGCCGACCACGCATGGGTCGTGGCCAGCGAGATCGACTTCGACTCCACGATCGTCGCCGGCTCACGTGCTCTGATCGACGCGGTTGTGGCCGACGATCGTTTCGAGGCCTTCGAGATCACCGAGAATTCGGATCTGAGCTGGGACGGCGACACCATCAACCCCGCGCCGAAGGACTGAGATGTCGGCGAGGACTCGACCAGGGCGTGCAACCGAGGTCCACGACGACCTCACGAACAAGGCGGCAGTACTCATGGACTCGGCGGCCGCACGCCTCGAGACGGCTCACTAGTCCGCACGAGGAGCAGTGATCGGACGGCGACCGATGATTGCGCCCACGCTCGATCACCAGGTTCTCCGCCGACCCCGTCCGACGCGCAGCAAATGAGCCCGCCGACGACGCCGAACCCATGAGCTCGCCGATCACCCGTAAAGCCTTGTCCGCCATGCACTTCTCCCATGTTCGACAACGTTCGCGGGCATACTCTTGTCAACGTCGGTCGAATCGTGACCCGGCTTGTTCGCTGGAATCTTGACCCACCCTTTGGTTGGTTTCAGTCGTTGGTTTTGGCCGCGGGGACGCGGCCGAGGTCTCGGTCTTTGAGGCGGTAGCTG
>NZ_VUOT01000059.1:0-20790 GCF_009829295.1 Nocardia sp. CY15 | reverse complement strand
TTGCGGGCGACCGCGACTACGTCGCGACGGAACTCCTCAGGGAACGGCTTGGGCATGATGACGATCCTTCCACTGCGAAGACCGAAGTCATCACAGATCAGGAGTCAACCGAACCGGGGGCAGTCCCGTCTTCCCACTCACCGCCGTCGAGGGTATGACACGCATTCTGGGCCGCGACGGCGCCCAGAAATCCGCACACACCCACCTGCGCGACGCACTCGACCCACACAACCGCATCGGCCGCGCGATCGACATCTACCTCGACGCCATCGGTGTCGCCGCCGAACACGCGCTCGGCACCGAGGTGCTCGATCGCCTCGATCAAGCGGCCGAAGCGTTGCACCCGCACCTGACCGACAGCCCCGCCTACCCCGTGCTGCGCCAACACCTGGCCACGATCGCCCTGTCCGGGCGCGACCCCGTCGCCGCCCTGCACACCGCCGCCGGTGCCCGCGAACTCGACACCGCCGACGACATCGCCGCCGTCCTGGACTGGCGACTGGATCCCACCGGCACCCACTCCACCGGCACCGGCCCCCTCCCATGGGCACACGGCATCCCCCGCGGTCTGCTCGACGACCTCGACGCCACCCACCTGGGCGCCCGCGCCCGCATCGTCACCGACCTCGCCGCCCAGATCCGCACCGACATCCAGGCGTGGACTCCGAGTACCGCACCGCACTGGGCGCGTCCCCTCGTCGGCGCCGCCCCAGCCCTGCTCGGTGAACTGGCGGTCTGGCGCGCGAGCCTGCACGTCGACGACCGCGACATCCGACCCACCGGCCCGCCCCGCTACAGCAGCCTCGAACGCGAGCACCAGCAGCTGCTCGACACCCGAGTCACCGACACACTCGGAGACATCCATCGACCGGTCAACCGATGGGCGCCAACCCTCGAACGCCTCGATCGCCGGGTCGTGGCGGACCCGTACTGGCCCATCCTCGCCGACAAGATCGACGTCGCCGCCCGCGCCGGCCTCGACATCGAAAACCTGCTCACCGAGGCCGCCGCCGGGCGGCCGCTGCCCGATGAGATGCCCGCGGCCGCGCTGTGGTCGCGCCTGGAACTGGAACCCTCCGCCCTCGACACCGGGATCGGCCACCGCAATCTGCGCCCGGACTGGATCACCGACCTGCACACCGTGCTCGGTGATCAAGCCGCCGAGCGCGTCCTCACCGACCCGGCCTGGCCGCGCGTCGTCGCCGCCATCGACCGCGCCACCAGCACCGACTGGACACCACACCAACTACTGGCCACCGCCCACGAACTACTCCTCGCCGCCCAACCCGACCACGCCTCCGGCCTACGCGACGACCAACTCGCCAGTGCCCTGGCCTGGCGCATCGACGCCCTCCTCCACCACACCCCCACCCCAACCAACGACACCACCAGCAACCACGAACCCCGCCACACCACCATGTCCGAACCCACAAATGACCCTATCCGCCAGCGCAATTCCGACCCCGCGCCCGCCCGAAACGACCACCCAGCCGTCCCCGAAGCGGCACCAACTCCCAGTCCCGTCAGCGAGCCTGCCGCCGCTGACACACTCGGGACCGGGCTTCCCGAACGCCTCCGCACCGTGGCGCAGCTGATCCAGACCGGCCAAATCGCCGCCACGATGGAAAGGTTTGCCGACCTCACCGATATCGCGACCGACGAACAACGCGCCATCCTCACCGACATCACCGAAACGCTGTACCGCAACAGCTTCCCCGTCGCCCGCGCACGACTGCGCTGGGCCGCCGACCGCTACCCCCAGCATCGCGCGCTCATCGACGCCTGCACACCAGACACCGACCCGCACATCTACCAACCCGGCACCCGGCGTACCGAACCGGCGTATCAGCGCGAGCGACGCCACGAAGCCGCACGCGACCACCATCACTACATCAACCCTGCTGTACGCCGCGAACCGCTCACCGACAAACAGATCGACGCCCGCCGCGCCGAACAGGATTATGTCGACACACGCTCCGATGTCGACGACCAGCCCTACGACCGCCGCATTCCCGACGGCGTCGTGCATCACTACTACCGGGAAGTGCTCCCCGACGACCGCCCGAAGAACCACACGCTGGACTACGACCTCGCCGCCGTCCTTGACACCCGCGGGCTCGGGTGCGTGGCCTGCGGCCTCGAACGCACCCTCACCGACACCAGTCCCGTACCCCCACGCCGCACCGACGACGGGCTGTGCGGCGAATGCCGCGACACAGGCGAACCCGGCATCCCCGACCACGACCCCGCCGACCACATCACCGCCCGCTGCACCCACATCACCACCACCTATAACGCACCCGCCGCCCTCGCGATGCTGCGCCGCGACTGGCGCGCAACCCACAACCCGGCCGATCGCGCCGCGATCGAAGCCTGGATCCACGACCACCCGCCACTCCAAACCACCCACCCACGTACCAACGACGCCACCGCTGCCGACCCGGCCGACAATCCGCTGTTCGTGCTCACCGACGCACAACTCGACGAGCGCATCGACCAACTCCACCAGAGCCTCGCACTCGCCGACACCGACACCTTCCTCTACGGCCCCGCCCAGCAACACAACCTCGACCACGAACACGACACCGACCAACGCATCCGCCGCCACACCGCAGCACAACAAGCCATCCACGACGCCCGCACCGCCGACGAACAACTCCACACCGCCGCGAAAGCCTTCCACGCCGTCGCGACCCAACTCGCTGATACACGCGCCGCCCTCGAAGCCACACCCCGCCACCGCCGCAGCCAACGACGCACACTCCAAGCCCGAATCGACACTCTCGTCGGCGAACAAATCAACCGCAGCCGCGACCACAAGACCGCACGCGATGCCGCACGCCAGGCCAACCGCGAAGCCGTCCTGCGCGCCGGAGCCGCCGACCGTTGGGACCAACCGTTGAGTACCGGACCCGAAAACACGCCGAGTGGAGAGCGTCGCGATACCGACGCGCTGGATGCGGCCGACCAGGAAGGCAGGACGCAGGTCGCCGACCTCGAGCAACGGCTCGAGCAGTACCGTGCCGAACAACACCGCCGCCGCGCCCTTGGTCCGGCTCAGCTCGCGCAGGAACAACGAATTCGACAGCGCGCCGGAGTGTCCGACGATATCGAGTACCTAGTCGCCGACCAGCAGGCCGAGCCATTCGATCCGCAACCATATGACGATCTTGGACTCTGACCGAGGGTCCATCTGAGCGTCTCATCCAAGTACAACAGTTCGGTGGTCGCCCGCACGGCTAGTGTTCCGCGCCTGAAATCCGTTGGATATATCGGGCGAGGGAGTCGAGGATCTCTTCGGCGGTCTTCTTCCAGACGAACGGCCGGGGGTTGGCGTTCCGGTGCTCGATCCAGGTGGTGACGTCTTTCTCGAGCGCCGCGACGCTTTTGTGGATGCCGCGGCGTGTGAGTTGGTCGGTGAGGTATCCGAACCAGCGTTCGACCTGGTTGAGCCAGGACGATCCGGTCGGGGTGAAGTGGACGTGGAAGCGGGGGTGCCGTGCCAGCCATTCGTTGACGATCGGGGTCTTGTGTGTGGCGAGGTTGTCACAAACCAGGTGGACATCCAATTCAGCGGGCACGGTCTTGTCGATCGTGACCAGGAACTTGCGGAACTCGGTCGCCCGGTGGCGGCGGTGCAGCTCGCCGATCACGGTGCCGTCGGCGATGTTGAACGCGGCGAACAGGCTCGTGGTGCCGTGGCGGGCGTAGTCGTGGGTGCGGCGCTCGGGCATGCCCGGCATCATCGGCAACACCGGCTGTGAACGATCCAGGGCCTGCATCTGCGATTTCTCGTCCACACACAAAACGACGGCCCGCTCGGGCGGATTGTGGTACAGGCCGACGACATCCACCACTTTCTCCACGAACAGTGGGTCGGTTGACAGTTTGAACCCGTCGACCAGATGGGGTTTCAGCTCGAACCGCCGCCAGATCCGCCCGATCGTCGATTTCGACAGCCCGGTCCGATCGGCCATCGACGACCGCGACCAATGCGTGGCATCACGCGGAGTCTGCTCCAGGGTCAACGCCAGCACCTGTTCCACCCGGTCCAACAGTATCGACGGCGGCCGTCCCGGCCGGGGTTCGTCGGCCAGCCCGGCCAGGCCGTGTTCGATGAAGCGTTTTCGCCACTTCGCCACGGTCATCGGCGTGACACCTACCGCTGCCGCCACGTGCGCGTTCGCCGCGCCCGGCTCCGCGCACGCCAGCACGATCCGGCACCGCAGCGCATACGCCTGCGTCGAGGTCGCCGCCCGCGCACCCCGCACCAACTCCCGCCGCTGCGCCTCGGTCACCACCAAATCCGGCCCCGATCTCGGCCGCCCTGTCCTTGCCACCGCCGAATCCTACGATTAATCAACGGATTTCAGGCGCGGAACACTAGGACTGCTCGCCACGGTCCTGAACAACGCACCACCGGGTTCGACTTGCGAGCACTCCACAAACTGCGCCGGTAGAGCCGCAGCGCAGACCAGGTCTCACCGGACCGCAGCGTCCCCATCGCCATGAGTGCTCGGCCTCGAAGCGCGTACTTGCCCGCGCCAGCCAGACGGGGGCTGCGAGTACGGACCTTGCGAGAAGGTTGCTTCACCTGAGTACTCGACTACCTACTCAGATTTCGTCAGCCTGTCGACCAGCACGCAGTGTGACCGCGTCCGGCCAGGGTTGCCGTCTCGCTCGGCGATTGACACTGCGTTATCGAGAGGTCCGCGTGCGTGAATTCGAGTAGTCGGATACCCGACGCGGGTGGCATTGAACGATTCATACTGTAGCTGAGAAGTAGCCGTCTATGGATAGACGTCGGGAATCTTTCGTACGTGCCGGTCGACCATGTAACGCCGGTGATTATATTCCCGTTACCTGCATCCGTCGTCAGGGCGATCTGTCGCAGAAGTCAATTAACGAATCCGTTGCGATAGGAGGATACTATGAGAACGTACACGCCCAGGAAGGGGGCGGCGCCGCAATATATGGGGCTAGACGAGATGGCTGGTGCGGATCCTCTTCCTGCCACTATGGATATGCCCGCCGACAAGGCGGATATATTGAAGCCTGAGTCGGGATTCTATGTACAATCGGGGCATATGCCGGAGATGAAATTTTCGGTCGAGCATGTGCCGGAGGCAGTTGATATTTGGCGAGTAATCGACCATGCGACCAACGAAGAGAAGTTGCGGACCTCGATTCCCGTCCTCGATCAGATCAAACTTTGCCCAGAAGATTCCTCTGACCTGTCGCCAGCCGACAAAACTGGCACTCAAAGCTGGCGTCCTCCATGGATGGCGCAGCACTTTCTCCCGAGGCTTGCGCCTTTCTGTGCCGATGGGGTGCGGTCACGCCTGCTCCCACCGCGCACGTTCTTGGAGCCGAAGGCTTATGAGGCGACGAAACGGCTTGAGTACCCGTGGTCTACGGTCGGCTATATTCGTGGGGAGAAATTCGGCCACCCGTTCCGGGGATCCGGCACCCTGGTAGGCTCGAAACTAGTCCTCACTGCAGGGCATGTCGTGCCTTGGGATGATCCGAATGGCTGGATGGAGTTCATCCCGGCCTACAGTAAACCAGCGACTAATGCTATTCCTTACGGTAGCTCGTACGTGAAATCGTTCAAGGGTTACCCACCTTCCACGCCTTTTACGGCAACAGGGTATGACCTCGCTGTCTGCGAGCTCTACAAGCCGCTTGGCGATGCGCTGGGCTGGATGGGTGTCGAGTGGTATCCCAACGAAAGTGATTATTTAGGTCGTCAATATAATTCCTCGGGATACCCTGTCGCGTTCGCTGGCAGACCCGCGGTTGAATTCGGCTTGAAGATAGTCGACATCGACACCGACAGTCCAGGTATCGAACTCGAAACCGACCTGTACCTGGATTCGAACGTATATGGAGGATGGTCCGGCGGGCCGCTCTGGTATTACGACGGCACGGATCCCATGATTGTCGGCACAGTGTGTGGCCACGAGAAAGACGTTTTCGATCCAGAAAGAGTAGTTCACTCTGGTGGCAAAGCCTTGTTTGATCTGGTGTAGCACGCCTTCAGCGAAGGGCAATGCCACAAGATATTGCGAGCGATGAGGGAATGCGAATCGTTGTGCGTCTGGAAGGCAAGAACCAGTGAACGCCGACCGTGCGCTTTCCTCAGTCAGCGCCGGTTCGCCATCCGCACCTCCACCCGCATTTTGCTGCCAGATATCCAGGGACGTTGCTGAAACTAGCGCAGACAGAGGGGCAGTTAGGAGAGTAGTGGGCTCATGATTAATCATATGGTCAGCTCGATCGTTGCCTGCTGCCGCAAGCCGGGGACCATCGACTTGTTTGTAGGTGACGAGCAGGGCGTGATTTGGCATCGCCCCGGGCGTGTAGATGAGGCTACCTCTCAACTCGTCTGGAGTAGTTGGGTGCAGCTCGGTCGGCCGCCGATGCCGGGCACGGTTGCGCCCTCGGCCGACTGGCTCAGCGTCACCTCTTCGGGTACGGATCGCATCGAGCTGTTTGTCCGTGCGGGGACGACCGTGTACCAGCGGCGATTCGATGGCAGCATCTGGACCCCGAGCTGGGCACCTCGCACCCTTCCCGACAACACCGTGACATCCGGGTTCGCTACGGCGGCGACGAATCCCGACGATCTCCATATCGTCTATACCGTCGGCGCTGAGATCGTGCATTGGCGACTCAAAGACAATGCGCGTATACGGTTACAAGGCGCACCATCGCGGCGGCTGCGCGCGATACCCATTTCGGGCGGATTCGAGCTGTTTGTGACGAATCCAGCCAATCTACCCGGAAGTCGTTACCGCCGTATGCGGTACACGGGGTCTTGGGCGACGCCGTCGGATCTGGACGGTCTCCCCCTGGGGGATCGCCCGTTCTCGGACACCTTCGCGGCGTCTGCGAATCAACTGATACTGGCTCCCGGCCGAGACCAGCGCCTGTGGATTCGAACGGTTGCGACCGCTCTGTGGCGGGACATGGGCGGCATCATCACCACCGACGGCGATCGGCATGACATCCTCGCGGCCGCGGCCACTAGTAGTACACGCACCGACATTTTCGCCTTGTGGGCACCCGCGGGGGTCGTGCATCGCCGCTACGATTCCGGGCTCGGGGACCTGCATGACCCGCGCGCGTGGTCGCCGTGGCAGCTGGTGGATGCCTGGACGGGCCCCCTCGCCGGATACACGCTGCTGCGGCCCGACGACCTGCTGCATGTCCACGTGCGAGACAGCGGATTTCGACGCGGCGTGAACGCACAGGGCGTGCCGGAGCTCACCGCCGAAGAGAACGCCCGTCTGGATGTCAATTTCCCCCCGCAGCACATGGGCGAGGAGGCCAGCGAGACCAGTCAAGCCCGCTCCGCCGGCCCGTCGCGGCTGCGGTTCAAAATTCCCCGACACACCGTCATTCCCCTGTCTGTGCAAGGTGTGCTCGAGGCGATGACTGCGCGCGAACTCCGGCCACCGGAGGGTCAACCGGATTCCGGTTCGGTGTTGGAACTGCCGTGGCGGTTGTTGATGGCGCTGCCCTCGGGAGGTCGGTGTGCGCCGGCGCCGCTGCCGGTGGAAAGCACAGGCGGTGTGACCGGCTTGTGGCACTGCCAGGTCCTCAACCGAGGTGGAGGCCCGGTGGTGTCCCTGCGCCCGTTCCGCGCCATACACCGCCAAAATACCTTTCAGAAAACGCCGTTGGGTGCGGGCAACGAGACCGTCGACTCGATTGTCGAGAGGGCAGCCCAACTGCCGGTCACCGCAGACCGGCTGATACTCAGTAGTCTGGGTGCCTGGTTCTCGCTGACCGCAGAGTTCGGCGGTACTTCAGAACTCAAGTGGAGCCACCGCGCTGCGATGGGCCGCGACTACTACGTCCGCGTCGTCAAGAGTGGGCGGCTGTTCCCACTCGGGCACCGTGCGGTGCACATCGTGACGATCGAGCGTGTCTTCAAACCCGACATGCTCGGCGAACAGACCAGTCGCCCCGCCGCACTGCAGGAGAAGCATACGTTGGTCGTTACTGAGCCGGTGCGTGACTTCGGCGGCGGTGAGGGCGGTAACCATGAGCGGGCGTTCCCATTTCAGCAGGTGAGCTTCGCCGGCCAACTGACATGGGAAGTCGATGGTCCGCCTGAGGAAAAGATGTTCTGGCCGCAGCAATACGGCGACCCGATCTACTTCGCGCTGATCCTGCGGGCAGGACGGGAGACCGTCGAGGCCACGTTGCCGCTGCTGTTTGTGGCCGACGGAACTCCGGCAGGAGCCCAGAAACTGGACGACGAGTACAAACAAGGGCCCCCGAACGTGCCGGGACGACCGGAGGCGGGCATCGACCGCGCTATCCCGTTGCTGGTGACTCCCGGCGCCAACGGCTATGAACCAGTGAGCGACTCCATCCAGCACGTGCTCACTGCTGAGTTCGGCATCGCCCAGGCGTCTAACGGCACCCATCCGAAACTCTCCCAGCTGAAGGTGGCGCTTCCGGCTCTGCAGGAGCTGCTCGGCGCCAAGGCGCCGACAGGGATCCGCGCGACGTTGAGCGCACAGGTGCTGAGCGATCCCAATGCGACTGTCCTGCTCGACCTTGTGGACACCCCGAAGATCGACTTCGCCGAGGCCGGCGCTGCGACCGGTGCGGTAGCCACCCCCACCATGCCCGCCGTGAACGGTGTCGCCCGCGACCGCGGGCCGATTGTCAAGCCTCCGTCCGGTAAACCTTATCCGAGCCCTGCCGCGTTGTTCAGCGACGACGCGACCTTGCTCGGTGTCATCAAGCTGAACAAGCTGATCCAGGCGGTCACCGATCAACCCGCCATCACGTGGCGCAATGGCGCGGCCCGGCTGCAGTGGACACAGCAGCTGTCCGGCGCGGCGGCCCGCCCGATCGACCCATTTGTGCCGGGACCCACATCGACGCTGGCCCTCGCCTCAGGCCCGGATGAGACCAAGGGGCGCGTCACGGACTTCTCGCTGCACATTCCCGATCGCGCACGACAGGTCGTGGTCATCGAGCTGAACGAAGTAGCCTTCACAAGCCGGTCGGCTGGGCCGACTGCACGACCCACAGTCACCGTCGATGTGCGTAAAGTCAGCCTCGACGGTGCGTTGCGTTTCGTTCAGACGCTGCAGTCCTTCATGCTGAAATCCGGTGGCGGGCCCGCTGTTTCGGTTTCGCCGACTGCGGTTGCGGTGCGTTACGTGGCGACCGTGCCTGCCGTCTCGGTCGGGGTCTTCAGCTTGACGAATCTGGCGATCGAGGCCGGTGTCACGCTGTCGCTGGTCAACAAGCCACTCACGGTCGATTTCAAGTTCGCTACCCGGCAGCGGCCGTTCCTGGTCACCGTATCGGGCCTCGGTGGCGGCGGTTATCTCGAGCTGGCAGTGGCCGCCGGCGGTCAACCAGATGGACTGACCAAGTTGGTAGGAGGCATCGAGTTCGGCGCCAGTGTCGCGGTGGACTTCGCCATAGTGGCAGCCGAAGTCCACGTCTTCGGTGGGATCGTGTTCGTCTACGACCGTCGCGTCAGCATCACCGGATATCTGCGCATCGGCGGCAGCATCGACCTTCTCGGGCTGGCCAGGGTTGCTGTGGAACTCACCCTCAGTCTCACCTACACCCCCAACAGGCTGGAAGGATCCGCCAAACTCGTTGTCGTCATCGACCTCACGCTGTGGTCGGCGAGCTTTGAGCTCACCTGCCGCAAAAGCTTCGCCGGCCCCGACATGTTCGCACCCGAGCGAGCCGCCATTGCTGCGCCACCCGCGTCATCAGTAGCGGCCACGCTGGGCCCGGTCGGAAAATCCTATCCCTGGCGGACTTACTGCCGGGCGTTCGCAGGAGAATGACATGGAGCCTGCCGTCGTATTGAGTCGACAGTTCGTGTGGACCGCTATCCCGGCGGGCCGCATCATTCCACGCCTGGGCCGACAGGTGGGGGTGGTGTCGGTGCTGCTCACCCCGCGCCTGTTCGGGTCCGGTGGCGCACCGTTGACGTTGAAAAGCTTCGGCATGGACGCATGGCCGAAGTGGTTGAGCAACACCGGCTTCACGTTCACATGCGGCAGCGCTGATGTGGACCCAGGGAAAGTGCAACGCATTCCGCACGGCTTCACCCTTCAGCAGCAGCTCTCGGCGTGGGCCGCGGTGTTCGGCGCGGGTATGACCGTCACACCGTATCGGTCCGCGTCCTATGCCGGTAGGCCGATCCGTGTCTTCCCGGCGGCAGCGGCGGTGACGGAAGTTCGGAATGCCTACCGCGCCACGGGCAGAGCCTATGCCCGGTATTCGGCGCCCGGCAGCGAAGAGCAGCTGCACCGCGCGCTGGCCGATGCGACGGCGGAATGGCAGGGCAGACTGGCCGCCGACGCCGATAATGCCGACGACAGCGAGAGGGTGCTGTCCTCGGCGCTCAATCAAGCTTTCGCTTTCTACCGGCGTGATCGCGATGTGACGCCGTTGGATGCACGCATGAATACGGCCGATAACCAGCGCGAATTTCATAAAGCAGTAGTGCAGCTGGCTGACCATCCGGTTCTGTTGCGTGCGCTCGGCCTGCTGCTGGACTTCGGTATCGATGCGACCGTGCTCAACGGGCAGAAGGTTCTCAGCGTCCGGCCCACGTGGTCGATCAACAAGCCGTCGGGGTGGACGAACACCGGCCTTGCGGACGATCCTTCACGGCCGGACCTGTCACCGTCGACCGCGTACGTCGTGGCCGGTGCACGCTTCGTCCCGGACTCCGCTGGCAGCCCGATCATCAACGGCGTGTTGGCGATCGGAAGCGCCGGACTCGCCGAGAAGGCCGGATCCCGCTTCGAATCTCTGGCGTTCGACATCGACGGTGCCGCGCTGCGCATGGTCGGTGCGGGCCGCGCCGATCGCCGCGATGCCCGTGCGGTGGCAGGCAATCTGCCAGCACTGCGGTCGGCAGGTGTGTCGCTGGTCGACCGGGGCCGCGCTGACGCCATGCGCGAACGGATCAGTCGCACCGCGGCAACCTCGGCGGATCTGCTCGCTCAGCCCCTGCGCGCCGGCGACTTGGTGAGTGGGTACCGCATCGACATCGAGGACGCCGACACGTGGTTGTCCACATGTCAGCGGCGCGTGAGCTACACCGTCGGTGGGCAACCCCTGGGCTCCGAGGTACTGGAGGAAGGCTACATTCGCCCTGACGCGCTGACCACCGGCGGCGGTCCGCACGACGCGCTATACATCCACGAACTGGTCGCGCGGTGGGACGGATACAGCCTGGCCGTGCAGCGGCCCGGCCGCACGGTACGTACCGGCGACTCGATGCCGCCCACGCCAGCTGATCCGCCCTTCCGAGTCAGCGACAGTGTCGAGCCGGGCAGCCTGCCACGACTGCGGTTCGGCCGCAAATACCGCATGCGCGTGCGCATCGCCGACCTCGCCGGCGGAGGTCTCGGACCGAGCGAGCTGCTGCCCGAAGACAACGCACAGTCACTGGAATTCACGCACCAGCGATTCGAACCCATCCCACCACCGGAGATCCTTCCCGGCGCCGAACTGGCCGCTGGAGAGGCGCTGGACAGGATGGTCGTCGACGACACTCGTACCACCGCCCGCTGTCACCTGGTCTGCCCGGCCGCCTCGCTGGAGTTGGCGCTGCAGCATTCCGTCTTCGATGCGGCGCTGGGCCCGCACGCCACCGACCAGGACATCGACAAATTCTTCGCGATCGCCACGCGCGCGGACAAGACGGCGACAGATATCCCGGGCGCTCGTCTGGAGGGAACAGGAGAAGCTCGCTACGTCGTGGTCCCTCGCGACACGATGAACACTCCATGGCTTTCCGATCCGGCCGCCCAGCGCGTGGTCATCGCGGTGAAACGTCGCCCTCCGGATCCCGATGGCAATCGGTTGCCTGTCATTCGCCGCCTCCCCACCCGGCCCATCTGGGCGCCGTGGCCCGATCGGCCCGCCATCCGGTTGGATCTTGTGGCCGTCGAATCCGGCTGCAAGGCAACTACCTCGGCTGATGACAGGGTTGTCAGAGTGGAGCTGGGCCGCGCAGAGCAGCTGACATTGAACATCCTGTCGACGATGAAGCCGGCCGACGTCGGCAAGTTCGGCGTCGCGAGTTGGATCAGTGCCGGGCTTGCCGAAGACGACGTGGCGCGCGGCATCGCCGAGAACGGGAATGCGTTGGTGACGCCGGCTCGCGAACTCACCCTCGTGCACGCGGTGCAGAAGCCGCTGGCCGCGCCGACCGGGAACTTGGACGCGCGGCGCACCACGGCGGGCACCGACGCCGTGCTGATTACTTCAGGCCTCAAAGTGCACATCCCGAGTACTGGGCGCCTGGAGATCAGCGCAGCCTGGACAGATCCAGACCAGACCCCTGGACAAGGCCCCGGCGGCACGACTCGCACCGTCGCGCTGGGTACCTTCACCGTCGAACAAACGCTGCGCGACAAGGCTTTGCCGGTGATCAGGCACGAGTTCGCCGATACCCGCCGCCGCAAAATCACCTACACGGTGACCGCGGTGTCGCGTTTCGAAGACTGCTACCCCGCCGCATCCGCCACGGCGTGCCGGGTGGTCACACCATTCAAGGTGGATGTGCCGAGCACCGCGCGCCCTCCGGCGCCCGACATCTCGCACTGCGTGCCTTCCTTCCACTGGTCAACCGAGGTCACGGTCGACGGCAAGGTACGTCGGCTGCGCCGCGGAGGGCGTATACGGGTCTACTTGCGACCACCGTGGTACGTGACCGGCGCCGAAGAGATGCTGGCCGTCCTGATCAGCCCGACTCCCACGACCGGCGTCGAGGTCCCCCCCGACCGCAGTTTCGTCGGCCGCGACCCAGTGTGGCTGGGTAGCGCCATCCCGACATCAATGATGGCGCAACACCTCGCCGCGCCTGTGACCTTCACCGCCGACACCGCGCAGAGCCCCGCCCACCCGGGGGTCGCCTACCCGGTGGAGCCCGACAACGCGGCCCGGCGCTGGTACGCCGACGTGGACCTATCGCCCTACCCGGGCCGAGCGTACTGCCCGTTCGTCCGCTTGGCGTTGGCCCGCTACCAGGCCCGCACCACGGACACGAGGAAACTGGCGGTTTCGGAGGTGACGCGCACCGAGCCGATCCAGTTGCTACCCGATAGGCAGCTGGAAATCACGCCGGACACAGCAAACCAGCAGTTGAAGCTTCGTCTTACCGGGGTGGGCCCGGTTGCGCCCCGCGACCGCAGCATCGTCAACGCCGAAATACAAGTCTACGAAGACGATTCCGGGCAACCGCCCTCCGCGCAAGCCGCCTCGGAGGTAATCGGCAGCCCAGGGTGGATTACCGTGGTCACCGCGAGCGACAAATTGAACAACACCTTCAGCATCCACGTCCCCGAGACTGGTGGACGACCCCGCCGACTCGTGCTGACCGAAACCGAAAGCTATCCGCCCCCACCGGATTTAGGCTCGCCCGTGGACGGGCCCGCGCGGCTGATCTACGCCGACGTCATCACCATCGGGCCCGGCGGCCAACTCGACACAAGGAACACCAGCCATGTCGACTGAGTTCTACCCGACCGACTGGACCAAAACACACCAGTTGGCAAGCCAACATTCAACTCGGTTCACCTTCACCGTCTCAGCCAAAAGCGGATCCCATTTCGCCCGGGTTGCGATGCGCCCCGACCGGGGCAACGTCCTCACATTCCGCCTACAGGCCGGATCGGGCGAACCTGTGGAACTGGTGGAAGGGCAGTGGGTCGACGTGTTCGAGGAAGGATACCCGGACCCAGCGGGGGAGGCTTCGGTCGCCGCCGAGGACCACGGAGTGCACCTCATCGAGATCCATCCCCACATCACCGAACTCGACTGGACCCTGACAATCGAAAACACCGACCAAAGCGCAGTTTCGGTCAATGCGGTCGCAGGCGATTCCGATCACGCGACGTTGGTGCCTTGGCTCCACATGGCAGTCGACGGCGGGTTCATCAACCCCAATCTGCCACCCACTACGGTCATCAATCGGGGTACCGCCACCCTGAGGATCGATGAGGCCATCGGAGTACCTCTCGGCAGGCTGGACTCTCCGTATGTGCTGCGCGATCTATCCTCCGAGTTGGAACCGGGCGCCGTGGGAGTCCTCGAGGTGGACTGCGTCATCGGCTTCCCCACGATTGCATACCCCGACGGACCACCGGTGATCACCCACCAGCTGCAGTGCAACGACCCCAATCCGGAGCACACACTACTCACGATCGTCCTTGCAGAACGAGAGCTGCCGCACAACAACTGCCACGCTCCAGGGTGTAACTGTCGCCGCTATGAACCAAGTGGCGTCTGGGAGGATCCCACAAGGTGCCGGAACTGTGGGCATGACCCACACACTCATTTCGGTGAATAGGAGGCACCGTACACCCATGGATCGCCGACGAAACACCACGGATTGCTCGGATCCGCTGTCGAACTGCCGCATCGAATCGTAACCGCGAAGACCAACGATCCCCCGAGACCGAGGGAGACCAGACCAGCGATGGACATCTTGTTTATCTTGTTCCCCGACGACTGGCAGAGCAGTCCCAAGGAAGTCCCTGCCGGAGACACAATTTCGGTCGTCTTCCCCGCAAGATCACCGATTGGAGTGATCCACATCCGGATCGCGGTGCGTGACGTCGATCCCGAGGTGATGACGCTATCCCTACAGGCCGGCGTGGGCACACAGTTCGAGGTGAGTGCCGGGCCCGCCGTCGATGTGCTCGACGAGAACGAAGATCCGGATCATCCGGCAGGCGCCGCCTCCCTGATCGATGAGGGCAGCGGGGTCTACCACATCGAGATCACCTTCAACGTCCAAGACCAGCAGTGGACGCTGTTCGTGAAGAACTCCGCAGACACCAGCGCAAGCATCAGCGTCGCGGCTGCCGGCACCACCGATCCCGACAGTGACACCCTTCGGCCGTGGATCGATCTGCCCAAGGTAAAGACGATCCTCGAAGCGCAGGGATTCCGTCCTGCGCCGGAGAGCGCGGAGATCCGGTTCTGCAATCTCGGCACCGCAACGCTCGAAATCACCCAAAGTTTAGGACAGCCGCTACCAGGCGACATATTCGAACTCGACTCCGTCGAGCCCGATGTTGTGGATCCAGGGGGAAAGGGAAAGCTTGTATTCCGGGCACTGGAAGGCAAGGTGGGATTACTCGACCACAAACTCGAATGCAATGACAAAGACGACGATCACAGACGAATCCAAATCCAGCGAGAGGAGCCGAAAGAAATTCCGCGGCCGCCAGGATTTTGCCATACCTGCAGTCAGCGCCCACCGGGGCAGCCGCAGTGCAGCGCATTCCTCGGCACTCCCGCCGGCCCGAACAGCCTGTGCCAGAGAACGTTTTGCCGCCACAAACTGGTCGCTCATTCGTGACCGGCGAGCGCGGCCTGTATTCGGGACATCGGCGGTGCACCGCGATCCCACCGACGCCCCCCAGGGCCGCTACGAGAGCGAACGCTGGTAATAACCATCTAAACACTGCCGACAGGACTAATGCAAAACTTTGTCGGGCGCGTGGGCGGCTATGGCCCAGATTCGACAGAGGGGTGCCGTAATCCGACCGGCGGTGCGGCACGTAGGAGATCTGTGATGAATGTCCAATTATTTCCAAATGGCTGGAACGCCCCCCGAAGCATACCGGCAAGAGCCTCCGCCGAGTTCACGTTCACTGCAGCCGGAGGGGACGCATTGCATGTGCGGGTGGCAGCGCGGCCGGTGAGCACGTCAGTGCTGACGATCTCGGTTCGGGCTGAGGGCGGTCAATTGGTGGAGCTATCCGACGTTCCCGTCAAGGTGTTCGACGGCACAGATACGAAGAATCCAGCCGGGACCGCGTTCGTTGAGGATGAGGGCCATGGCGTCCACCGCATTTTTATAAAACTCAACCGCACCGGCCAGCAGTGGACCTTCATGGCCGACAACACCGCCGACACCGCTGTCAGTATGAACGCGGTGGCGGCAGGCACCGATGATGAAGCGACGCGGCCATGGATCGTGCTGTCTCGATGGGAAGATCGGAATGTGACGCTGGCTGTACCGTCGATCGCCAGCAGCGTCAGTGTCCGCTTTCAGAACTGGGGTACAGGCACTCTCATGATCAACCAGGACTGGGATCCACGGACCGTGGGTAATTACATGCTTGAAAGAGTCGACCCTGATCACGTAGAACCCGGCGGAGTCGGCACGCTGACCTGGGCGGTCGCGGTCGAAAATAGTACGGAAAATGGTACGGGCGTCGGGCAATGGATCAAGTGCAACGATCCCGACACAAGCCACGCGCACGTTCGAATGCTGACGGATGCGCGTTACATGGCGGTCCAGCAGCACCTCTGAGAGACGGCGAAAGCACGCTGCTGCGAGTAGGGTGGCTGCCCACCGGCCTGCTCGGGGACTGATCCCTCCACGCCGCCGGCTCACCGTAGCGATCCCCACCCACCACGCCTGCCTGGTCTGTCCAGCACAATCGCGGCCGCTTGGTCGCCTCGGGCGGTGCTCACGGGCTCGGTGGAAGTCTCGCTGACATGTTCGCATCGGTGGTCTGCGAGCCGCTCCGATCCGGCGCCGGATCAGGATGTTCTGCGCGGATGTCTGCGCGGGAATGCTCCCGAGGACCCCGATGCTCTCGTGGTGGCCGAGCTACCACATTGCGGCGCCGATACGCAGTCCGATCGAAGATCGGTGGGCGACCACCCGCACTGCTCCGGCGGCGGCGGTGGACCTGCTGATCGCTGCGTTCGGGGATGGCCGGATGCGCACCGGCACCACGCGACCCGTACTTCGACCGCGCCGAGTACCGAAAGCTCGAACAAAGTTCACGTTCCTTTCCAGGTGCTTGTTCCACGAGGTCCCATGTCGAGTGCCGGCCTGCCTCATGGTCGCGGCGCGGGCTGCTCATTCCCAGACCATTCACCTGCTCGGTTCGGCCCGCCACGGCGCCGCCTCGCGCTCGGCCGGACCGGCGAAAAGTGAGCACTTTCTGATCTGGCAAATGAGTCATCCTCGCCCCGACAGTGACCGGGAACGCACCGAACAGGCGAAGGGATTCATCATGCGAACAACCGAGACAGGTCGCGCGGCGCACGTCGTCGTCCTCGGCGGCGGACCGGCCGGACTCACTGCCGCGCTCTTGCTGGCCCGGGACGGGCATCGGGTCACTCTGCTGGACAAAGACACCGGCGCCCCGTCGGGCGAACCCGAGCACGCCTGGGAGCAGTGGCGGCGATCCGGAGTCACCCAGTTCCGGCACCCGCACATCCTGATGCCGGGGGCATACCGGCTGCTCACCCGGGAACTGCCCGACGCCGTGGCCGCACTGCGGAACGCGGGCGCGCGGACACACAATATGCTAGGCGGCGCCTACGATCTGCCCGCCATCGGCGGCCGGATCGACGGTGACGACCGCTTCGACACGCTCGCCGCGCGCCGGCCTGTCATCGAGGCAGCACTGGCACAGACAGCCGCGCACAGTGGAATCAGTATTCGCAGGGAGACCGCCGTCACCGGATTCGTGACCACCGCCGAGGGACCGCGGATCACCGGTGTCGTGACCGCATCCGGTGCGACCATAGCCGCGGATCTGGTTGTCGACGCGCTCGGCCGCAACTCCCCCGCAGGTGCGATGCTCACCGCTGCGGGCGCCGCCGCGCCGCAGCTACACAAGCACGACACCGGGTTCCTCGCATACAGCCGGTATTTCCGGTCCGCCGACGGCTCGACGCCCGCCCAGGCCACCTGGCCGCTGTACCACCACGACAGCCTGTCGATCACCACCGTTCCCGGTGACGCGGGCACCTGGGCGCTGGCGGTATTCGTCTCCGGTCGCGACCGGGCCCTGCGCGCGCTGAGCGACCCGGAAGCCTGGCAGCGGGCGATGGCGCTGTACCCCGATACGGCGCACTGGGCCGCGCACGGAGAACCGCTTACCGGCGTGCTGGCGATGTCCGGAATGGAGGCGCGGCATCGGCGGCTGATCGTCGACGGCCGCCCGGTGGCGACCGGGCTGCTGTCCATCGGTGATGCCTGGGCGACCACCGATCCCGCCTTCGGAATGGGTATCACGATGGGCATGACCCATGCGCTGCTGCTGCGGGATGTGCTGCGCGAGCACGGCATCGAGGATACGGCGAAACTCGCGCTGCGCTTCGACGAGGTCACCGAGAGCACGCTCGGCCCGCTGTATCAGGCCACGGCGGACTGGGATCTGCACCGGCTGGCTCAGATCGACGGCGAAATAACCGGCGTGCCTTACGCATCCGACGATCCCAACTGGGCGTTGCGGCAGGCGCTGGAGGTCGCCAAGCGGCGGGACCCGGACGTCCTGCGTGCCTTCGGCGATGTCGGATCGCTGCTCAGCGGGCCGGACGAAGCGCTGGCGCGGCCCGGCGTGCTCGACCGGATCGTGCGCCTCGGCGGCGGCGCGGCGCGCTACCCGGAAGCGGGTCCCGCGCGTGCGGAGCTACTCGCCGTGTTGGGAGCGAAGTGATGCGCATCCAGGCCGACGGCATCGAGCTCGAGGTGGAGGTCGGCGGCTCGGGCGCCGATGTCCTTCTGCTGCACGGCTTTCCGGATACACATGCCGTGTGGCGGCATCAGGTGCCGACTCTGCGCGCCGCCGGTTACCGCACCATCGCCCCGGATCTGCGCGGCTTCGGCGCCTCGGGCAAACCCACCGACCTCGCGCAGTACGAGCTCGACCGGTACCTCGCCGACCTGATCGGCATGCTGGACGAGCTCGCCGTCGAGCGGGTACACGTGATCGGGCACGACTGGGGATCCTCACTGGGCCAGCTGCTGGCCGCTCTGCATCCGGAGCGGGTGGCGAGCCTGGCCAGCCTCTCGGTCGGCAATCCGGCGGCGATCATCGACGCGGGTCTCCCCCAGCGCGAGAAATCCTGGTACTTCCTCCTGTTCCAGTTTCCCGGCATCGCCGAGCGCTGGCTCGCCGACCACGACTTCGCCAATGCCCGGCACTGGCTGGCCGGTCATCCGGACCTGGAGGAGGTCATCGAACGCTTACGCGACCCCCGTTCGCTGAGCACCAGCCTGGCCCTGTACCGCACCGGCGCGGGACCCCAGCTTCTGGTCGAGCCGCCCGCCCTGCCCCCGATCACCGCCCCGGTCCTGGGCGTCTGGAGCAGCGGTGACCCCTATCTCACCGAGCAGGCGATGCTCGGCACCGAGAGGTACGTCACCGGGACCTGGCGCTACGAACGCCTCGACGGCATCGGCCATTGGTTGCAACTGGAAGCTCCGGATCGAGTCAGCGAGCTGCTACTCGGGTTTCTGTCCGCCCACTAGTGTTCCGCGCCTGAAATCCGTTGGATATATCGGGCGAGGGAGTCGAGGATCTCTTCGGCGGTCTTCTTCCAGACGAACGGCCGGGGGTTGGCGTTCCGGTGCTCGATCCAGGTGGTGACGTCTTTCTCGAGCGCCGCGACGCTTTTGTGGATGCCGCGGCGTGTGAGTTGGTCGGTGAGGTATCCGAACCAGCGTTCGACCTGGTTGAGCCAGGACGATCCGGTCGGGGTGAAGTGGACGTGGAAGCGGGGGTGCCGTGCCAGCCATTCGTTGACGATCGGGGTCTTGTGTGTGGCGAGGTTGTCACAAACCAGGTGGACATCCAATTCAGCGGGCACGGTCTTGTCGATCGTGACCAGGAACTTGCGGAACTCGGTCGCCCGGTGGCGGCGGTGCAGCTCGCCGATCACGGTGCCGTCGGCGATGTTGAACGCGGCGAACAGGCTCGTGGTGCCGTGGCGGGCGTAGTCGTGGGTGCGGCGCTCGGGCATGCCCGGCATCATCGGCAACACCGGCTGTGAACGATCCAGGGCCTGCATCTGCGATTTCTCGTCCACACACAAAACGACGGCCCGCTCGGGCGGATTGTGGTACAGGCCGACGACATCCACCACTTTCTCCACGAACAGTGGGTCGGTTGACAGTTTGAACCCGTCGACCAGATGGGGTTTCAGCTCGAACCGCCGCCAGATCCGCCCGATCGTCGATTTCGACAGCCCGGTCCGATCGGCCATCGACGACCGCGACCAATGCGTGGCATCACGCGGAGTCTGCTCCAGGGTCAACGCCAGCACCTGTTCCACCCGGTCCAACAGTATCGACGGCGGCCGTCCCGGCCGGGGTTCGTCGGCCAGCCCGGCCAGGCCGTGTTCGATGAAGCGTTTTCGCCACTTCGCCACGGTCATCGGCGTGACACCTACCGCTGCCGCCACGTGCGCGTTCGCCGCGCCCGGCTCCGCGCACGCCAGCACGATCCGGCACCGCAGCGCATACGCCTGCGTCGAGGTCGCCGCCCGCGCACCCCGCACCAACTCCCGCCGCTGCGCCTCGGTCACCACCAAATCCGGCCCCGATCTCGGCCGCCCTGTCCTTGCCACCGCCGAATCCTACGATTAATCAACGGATTTCAGGCGCGGAACACTAGGGCGTGTGTCGAAGTCGCGTGAAAGCGGGCCGTTCGCCCGCCCTCACTGGTGTCGTAGCCATTGGTTGATGGCGGCGATGTGGATGGTGGCCAGGTAGCGAACGGCGAGTTTGTCGAAGCGGGTGGCGACAGCGCGGTGTTGTTTGAGCTGGTTGATGCCGCGTTCGACCGTGTTGCGGTCCCGGTAGCAGACCGGGTCGAACGCCGGCGGGCGGCCACCAGCGCTGCCACGGTTACGGCGGTGCGCGGCCTGGTCGGCCGGGACCGGGATCGTGGCTTTGATCCCGCGCCGACGCAGCCAGTCGCGGTTGGGGCGACTGGAATACGCCTTGTCGGCCAGGAC
>NZ_VUOT01000058.1:0-21426 GCF_009829295.1 Nocardia sp. CY15 | reverse complement strand
CCGGAGCGTCCAGCACGGTGGGGCAGCCATTCCTTCGCAGCCACAACAACAGCAACCAACCATCAGCTACACCCCACCGCCCTGGGCATCCAGGGCACCAACCCCAGACACCCACAAACTTAGGGACGAACCATGAATGACTTCAACACCCGTGTGATCACGCAGTTCCGGACCGGCGGCGGCCGGGTCGGCGGCTGGGGCGACCGGCTCGTGCTGATCCACTCCACCGGCGCCCGCACCGGACTGGAACGCGTCAACCCGGCCCTGTCGTTGCGCGACGGCGACGACCGGCTCGTCGTCGCCTCCGCGGCCGGCGCGCGCGCCAGGCCCGCCTGGTATCACAATCTGCGCGCCCACCCCGACATCATGATCGAGACGCCCGCGGGTCCGGCCGCCGTCACCGCCCGGGAACTCGAGGGTGCCGAATACGACCGGGCCTGGCACCGATTCCAGGCCGTCTCGGATTCGTTCGCCCGCTACCGCGACAGCGCGGGCAGGCCAGTGCCGATCTTCCGGCTGAGCCCCCGCCCCGTCGCCGTCCGAGCTGTTCACTCACCGACAAGGACCCATCACCATGACCAAACTCTGGACCCCCACCACCGTCGGCGCCATGCAGCTCGCGCACCGGATCACGCTGTCGCCCATGACCCGCGGCCGTGCCCTCGACGACGGCACCCCGTCCCCGATGGCCGCCCGCTACTACGCCCAGCGCGCCGCCCTCGGCCTGCTCATCACCGAGGGCACCCAGCCATCCGCGACCGGGCAGGGCTATCTGAACACTCCCGGAATCCACACTCGCGCCCACGTCGAAGGCTGGCGTGCCGTCGCCGACGCCGTGCACGAGGCGGGTGCGTATCTGGTCATCCAGCTCATGCACACCGGCCGCATGGGCCATCCGGACAACACCCCCGGCGGGCACACACCGGTCGCGCCGTCGGCGATCGCACCGGGCGTCGACATCTTCACCCCTACCGGCCCGCAGCCGGCTCCCGTGCCGCGCGCACTCACCCAACCCGAAATCGAAGGCATAGTCGGGGAATTCGCGGATGCGGCCTGGATGGCTGTGCAGGCCGGCGCCGACGCCGTGGAGATCCACGCCGCGAACGGTTATCTCCTGCACCAGTTCCTGGCACCCAACGCCAATCGGCGCACCGACCACTACGGCGGCAGTCTCGCCAATCGCGCACGATTCACCTTGCAGGTCGCCGAGGCCGTCGCCGACATGATCGGCGAACACCGCACCGGCATCCGGCTCTCACCCGGCAACGGTCTCGGCGGCATCGACGAGGGACCCGACTCGGCCGCTCTCTACCGGCATCTCGTCACCGGTCTGGCCGAACTCGATCTGGCCTTCCTCGACGTGTTCTCCTTCACCGACGACGCCGTCCTGCGCGACATCCGGGACCGCTGGCACCGGCCCCTGCTGCTCACCCGGGCCGGTCGCACCCTCGATCGGCTCGGCGCCGACATCGACGCAGGCCTGGCCGATCTGGCTCCGGTCGGCACCGCCGCACTGGCCAATCCGGATCTGGTGGAGCGCCTGCGCGTGGGCGCACCGCTGAACACTCCCGATCCCGGCACCTTCTACAGCGGAGACGCCGCGGGGTATCTCGACTACCCGGCCCTGGACATGACCGCCAGGTAGCTGCGACCCCGGCCCCGCCACCCGGCGGGGCCGAGGGTCGCCGAGCTCACTGGCCGTTCAACTCCTGCTGCCACAGCAGCTCGGTGATGCGTTCGACGGCTGTGGTGAGGTGGCGGCGGTAGGTGCTGAACGGCAGCCCGAGCAGTTCGGCGGCCACCTCTTGAGTCGGCGCGCCTTTGAAATAACTGACGTTGACGGCTCGATGCAATTTCTCCCCGCCGCGCTCGCCGAGAAGCGCTTGGGCGGCGTCGGTGAGGATTTCGGCCAATCCCTTACCGCTCTCGGCCACCAGGCGACTGTGATTGAGCGGACTGTCCGCCAGCGCCGGCTTGCGGAAACCACGCAGCGCCTCGCGCACCGCCGCTTCGAACTCGGGACGGGACAGCACGATCAATTCATCCGGGCCGCTGCCGGCACCGTCGAGCATCGAAACCCCGGACAGCATTGCGTCGGTCTTCTTCTGCAGCCAGGCGGCGGGCGGCAGCGCGCGCCAGTCGTGCCGGAACAGCGCGTACTCGTAGGCGCCGACCTGAGGCGTCGCCGCGATTCGATCCCAGCCGACATCTCCGAGGTGGTCGTTCCAGTAGCCGTCGTCACGCATCACGATGAACGACCAGGCCAGTCGCTCGCCGCGGATCATCTCGCCGACCGCACGCCACTGCGTGAGCGTGGTCGGGGCGGAGGCGCGCTGATACGCGGCCGGGCCGACGGTGTACCGGGCGACCGCCATATACTCGCCGGCCCGCAGCGGGCCGTTCGCGCGGGCGTGCTCCCAGGCCGCCGCGACGACGGGATCGATATCGGCACCTTCCGGCTCGGTCGAGTTCAACCATGCCGAGAAGGCGATCAGTTCGTCGGTGTGGGTGGAATGGTAGACCCGGAAGGCTTCTGGCTGCCGGTCCAGCCAGAAGGCCGCGATCGTCGCCGAGGCCGTGCCCTCGGTCTCCTGCACCATCTCCAGCAGGCGGGCGCGCTGGGCCGGGACGTAGGGCCGATCCTGGACCGCGCCGGCCTCGCGAAAAACATTGAACTCCGACATCCGGCGATCCGCGCGGTAGAGGAAGATCAGCGCTCCGGTGCGTGCCAACAGCTGGGCTTGCGGTGCCGCGCGCAGCTGCTGGAGATGGAAATCGCGCAGGCTGCCGTGCATTTCGGCGAAGCCTTGCGGGTCGCGCCATTTGAGATCGGCCTCGAGCGCTTCGCGGACTACGTCGTGCGGGAACAGGCCGGTGTCGGTCGATTCGATGAACGGCTGTATCCGTAGCCAGCCGAACAGATCCGCGGCCTGCGGGCCCATCAGCGCACGCAGCATGGATTCGGAAGTGATGTAGGAGTGCGCGCAGATCTCGAGCGCCCGGCGGTGCGCGGGGCTCGGAGTGGTGCCGACGAGACGTCCCAGCAAGGTGGCGATCGTCTCTTGGTTCGGTCGCCAGTCACCGGGTACGGCGTCGCTTTCGGCGGCGACGGCGGCAGCGAGGGTGAGGGCGAGCGGATTGCCGCCGGTGAATCCGAGCAGCGCTGGTTGCGCGCCTGCCGGAACGTTCACTGCAGCCGTAGGGGACGCATTGCATGTGCGGGACATCGAGATCCGACGTGTATGCTTCGGGGGGCGTTCCAGCTCGGCGAAAGTCTTGGCCGGGCAGATTTTCGGCCTGGTCCCGTTGCGCACGTTCGCCGAGTCCCGCTCGGCGGGCGCCTGGTTCGGCTCGAACCCCAGGTGCTCGGTCATCTCCTCGTTCAACGCCGTCTCGAGGACGGTCTTGGTGAACTGTTTGAGCAGCCCGTTCGGCCCGGTCAGGGACAAGCCCTGCTCCTTGGCTATCCGTACCAGCTCCGCCGCTGCCAGCTCCTCGGCCGAAGCCTCGGCCTTCTTCCTCGCCACGGCATCAAGTGTCGTCATCACGGCACCTTCCCGCTGAACATCGCTCAGCGCGTCAGGCCGCAAACACCGTTAGATCCACAGTCCCCAGGCGCAGAACACTAGGCAGTGTCTGGAAGTAGGTGTCGAGGTCACAGCCATTGGTCGATGGCGGGATCTGGATGACGGGCGAGGTAGCGGATGGCGAGTTTCTCGTAGCGGGTGGGGACGGCGCGGTGTTGTTCGAGTCGGTTGCTGCCACGCTCGATGGTGTTGCGGTGTCGGTAGATCTGACGGTCGAACGCCGGTGGTCGCCCGCTTGCACGGCCGCGATTGCGGCGGTGTCCTGCTTGATCTGCCGGGATCGGGATCGTGGCGGGGATGCCACGCTCGCGAAGGTAGGCGCGGTTGGCGGCCGAGGAATACGCCTTGTCCGCCAGTACCCGGTCCGGACGCACGCGTGCCCGGCCGCGACCGATGCGCGGTACCCGGATGCTGTCGAGCACTGCGGCGAACTGGGGGCTGTCGCCGGCTTGACCGGCGGTGAGCAGCAGCGACAACGGTCGCAGGCGGTGTTCGCAGGCCAGATGAAGTTTGGTTTCCCATCCGCCCCGGGACCGCCTGAGTGCGTGATCGGCCGGTTCGCTGTGGTAGCCGCCGGGTGGTTCGGCCTGGCGGTCGCCGTGGCGGCGGGCTCCGGCGGCGTGGGAGTGGGCACGCATGATCGTGGAATCCACGCTGACCAGCCATCCGATCTGTTCGGCGGCGTCGGCGATCGCCTGGAGTTGCCGCAGCACATGCGCCCAGATCCCGGCAGACGGCGAGGGCGTGCGGTCGGCGGTCATGGTCGTTGAGTAGTGGTTCGAGTTCGAGGGCTTGCACGCCGAGGACATCGAGTGGGCGCGGGTCCGACATCTGAGCCAGCAGCACTGTGACCTCCCAACCGGCCAGGGCGCGGTCGAACAGCCAACCTCCGGCGGGTTCGACCACGTCGGCGACAGTGGGTGCGACGACGTGGAGCCGGTAGCGTTGTGTGCCCCATTCGAACTGGGTGGGTATGTGGTGGCGGGACCGCTCCGGTGTGCGGAGATTGTCGAGGGGGTCCTTTCGATCGTGGCACTGGTGACCGTCCTTTCTGTGTCCCCCGGCTGTCGCTGGTTTGGTGGGTGTCGAGTCGACGCCGGACTCGCCCAGCTCGGACCCACCGGCTACCGGTTGCTTCGGGTCCGCGACACCCTTTTCTGACTTCGGCCACGGGACCCTGCGCTTCTCTGCTTCCGGTAATGGCGGTGAGGCCGCCAGCCGATGTACACAACGGGTCATGCGAAGGAGCGACGCAGCGCGAATCGAGTCGAGACCGACTGACTGGGAAGCCCACCCGTTTGAGACTTTTGTGGTTCTCCGAGGGCTCGATATCGACTAGGTCTCAACAGTGAATTCAACGATACGGTAGAGACACATGAGCCAGAACATTCAAGACTTCGTTCCCGCGACCTGTGCTTTGCTGGCGTTCGGCGAACCCACACATCAAGAACCCGCTTTCGCGCGGGTCCGCAACCAACTATTCGCTCAGTTGGTCGGCTGCGGCTTCAGATCAATCACGATCGAGACCGACCGCGTGGCGGCGCTGACCGTAGACGACTTCGTCCGGAATGGGGTCGGCTCCCTCGAGCAAGTGATTGACGAAGGCTTCTCGCACGGTCTCGGAAAGCTCGATGCCAACAGGCAGCTGGTCACCTGGATGCGCGAGTACAACGCGACCAGGACCGAAGACCAGCAGTTGTCCTTCCACGGGTTCGATGCACCCACCGAAATGACGAGCGCCCCCAGTCCACGGCATTACCTCGAATTCGCCCGCGACTATCTGGGACTTGCCATCGACCTCGCGGGACTGACCGGCGACGACGAGCGATGGAGCCGTATGGAGGCGATCATGGATGCGGCCGCCTCGCCCGGCGCCACAGCCGAGGCCGAGCGACTGCGGGTAATCGCCGACGACATGCTCACCATGCTCTATGCCCGGGCACCGGAACTCATCGCGGCCACCTCACATGCCGAATGGATCACTGCCGAAACGCATCTCACCGCCGGTCTCGGCCTACTGCGCTACCACAAACAGTCCGCCGACCGGCAACTCGACGAAACCGCCCGGGTATCCCGGATGCTCGCGGTTCGGGACGCCCTCATGGCCCAGAACCTGCTCGCCATCCGCCGAGCCGAGAGTCCGCGAGGCGCGACTTTCGTGTTCGCGCAGAACGGTCACCTGCGACGAAATCGGTGCCGCTGGTCCCTCGCGGGCATGGATCTCACCTGGTTCAGCGCCGGGGCGATCGCCGATTCCCTGCTCGGCGAACGCTATTGTTTCGTCGCCGGAAGTCTCGGCCACAGCACGGCTCTCGGACTTGGCGTCCCCGAGCCGGACACCTACGAGGGTCTACTGAGCGAGCGCATACAAACCTGGGGTCTGACCAGCCCCGCCACCCTCGGGCCCGCTCGCATCCGAACCGATCCCACACCCGAGCAAGGCTACTTCCCGCTCGACCAAGCAACCCTCGACGGCGCCGACGCGGTTCTGCACATCGCGTAACAGCACAGACGCGCTGGCGCTGATCCAGATCATCAGATCCGGCCTGCGGCGACGTCGTCGCAGAGCGAAACGGTGTACTGAAAAAGCTTCACTACAGGATGTAGACATCTTCTGAAGCCCACATGGGCCGGGCCGCGGAAATCCTCGGCGTCACCCCCGCCTTCTTGCGCGGTCTCGACGCCGCCGAACTATTGATCCCGCAACGCTCCCCGGGAGGGCACCGCCGCTACTCCCGCTACCAGCTGCGTATCGCCGTCCGCGCCCGCGCGCTGGTTGACGCCGGCGCACCCCTGGAGGCGGCGTGCCGGATCATCGTCCTGGAGGACCAGCTCACCGAAGCCTTGGAACTCAACGCCCAACTCTCCCGACAAGACCCACCCACACCGGACCCGACAACTGACCCTCACTCGCCGACGCAGCGGGCGCCGAGTTCGGCCCACATCGTTTTGCCGCCGCCGCGGTAGTCCACACCCCAGCAAGTGGCCAGCTCATCGGCCAGGATCAACCCGCGCCCGCCGATGTGACCAGGGCGGCGGAAGCGTACCGGCGCGCGTGAACCGTCATCGACCTCCACGCGAAACCAGCGGCGACCAGCCCTGATCAACCGGCACCCGCGCGGGGCGCGGGCATGCGCCACGGCGTTGCCGGCCAACTCGTCACACCTATACCGCGTCCTCGACGCCGATACCACAGTGGCGTGCTCGAGCAGGCGCGCCTTTGCTCAAGTGCCGAGAGAGTCTCCGTCGCGGGGTGTGTGGGTTGCAATGCTGCGGCCGGCGGACCATGGCGCGGTAGAGGGCGCGGCGGCTGGGCGGCGAAGTTTCGGTGCCAGGCCGAAGAACTGCCGTGGGTCGCCGACGTCTCGCTCTGGCCGCCGAGTTCGGCATCAGCCGCGAAACCGTCTACCGCTACCTGCGAGCCGAGCCCACCGCAGACTGAACGACACCTGATATTTGCAGGTCGGCCTGCTCGGACCTGGCATCTCGGGCCGGCCTGCGGGGTTTACGACGCGGTCTGAGCTGGTTCGGCTGCCGGATGGTAGATCTCACGGCGCAAGCGTTCCAGGTCCGGCGCCGCAGAATCTGCAATTTTCCTGTACCGATCGGTTTGACTCCCCCAGAGCCCCCCTCTCATTATGTTTGTGTACATCTCGGCATAGTCCTTCCCCTGACCGGACAGGCCGGGAAGCACCCGGAGCAGGGCGGGGATGTAGCGGATCACCATCTCGAGTTGTGCGCGTTGCTCGGCCAGTTGGCGCTGTACCTGCTCGACGGCTTCGCTGCGGGCACAGCCGGTCTCGTGACGGATCGCGCGGACCAGGTTGTAGGGGACTTGGTCGGCTTCGTCCCGATCCAGCCCCGCAAGATCGTTCTCCACGAAGACCACGAAGAACAGCAGTTCTTCGAGACGGCGGATCACGGGGTGGTTGCGCAGCATCGACGGCACCTCACGGTCCTGGTATGCCTCTAGGCAGGCGATGGCGGTTTCGAACCCGCTGGTCGACTTCCGCAGCGGCAGATAGTCGGCCGTGGCGGGGATGTCGCCGTTGATGCGCTGGTGCGCTTCGCGTTCGCAGGCTTCGAACCACTCCTCGAGGTTGTCGAGGAACCGCTGCTGCCAGCGGGTGCCGCGGCCCTCGCGCAGGCGCGGCCACAAACTCGCCCACGCCGTCGGGATCGCTCCAGGCCGCGACGGCGCCTGCGGGTCTTGGCGCAGCATGGCCACCAGGCCACGCCGCAGCGCGGTGACGGCTTCGGGGTCGGTCAACTGCGGATCCTCGAACAGGTCGTCCCACACAAGGGCCAGCGTGAACATGCCGGCGAAGGTCTGTTCACGGGCCGCGTCCGCTGCTGGGGCCCAGGTCCGTGCCGGGACCCGGAGCCCTCCCGTCCACCGGTGATAGGCGGCCTCGGTCGGTGTCAGGGCCAGGCCGGTGTCCACCAGCCAGCTCCGCAACCATGACGCGGCCTGCGCAGAGACCACCTCACTGTGGGTCTGGGGTGGCTGCGTCGAGGCCCGGGAGACCATGGGACCAGGAGTTCGCCGATCGAGTATGGACCGGGCGTAGGCGGTCATCGCGTGACGGGCGCGCGGGTCGACGGGCAGGGTGGCGAGCTGACCGGCAGCCTGGTCCATGAATTCCTCGGCTCGCGCCAGTGCTTCGTCCACGGCGCCGGAGGCGACGACGAGTTCGCGGGCACGTGCGGCTTGCTCACCGGTCATTCTGCTGCGCAGCAGGCGGGCAAGGTCCCGATCGCGTGCTGCGGCGCGGATCACGGGCAGGGTGTAGATGCCCTCGGGCAGATCCTGATTGACCGGCTTGCCCATTTCTTCGGCGGTCGAGGTCAAATCGAAAATGTCGTCATACAACTGGTAGGCCATCCCGAACTGTCGACCGAACACCGCCAACGCCTCTTCTCGATCCTCGGGGCGGCCGGCTTGCATCGCGCCCACCCGGCAGGCCAGCGACAGCAGCGCCGCCGTTTTGCCGTCGATCGACTCCAGGTAGGCCTGCTCGCTGCGGGAGGCCACGTACTGGTCGGCGGCCTCGAGCACCATGCCCGCGCACATGTGCGCACTCGCGGTCGATCCCGCGAGCCCTTCACGTCGGCCGAGTTCGAGCAGTACGCGCCCGCCCTCGGTCGTCACGGAGTCTCCAGCCAGTACGGCCATGTGCGATCCCCACACCGCGTTCGCGCTGGGCCGGCCGCGGCGCTGGTAGGCGTGATCGATGACGTCGTCGTGATACAGCGAGCCCAGATGCAGCAACTCCACGGCGGCGGCGGCGCGCACCGCCCGGTCGTCGGCGGGCGTCGCAGGATCGGTGAGCAGGTAATACGACAGCAACGTCAAGGTAGGGCGGACCAGGCGGCGGGAGGTGTCGGGTCCTTCGTCAGTGAGTGCGGTCAACTCTGGCCTGCCCTCGAACCGCACGGGTCCGAGAACGTCACGGACGCGGTCGAGGTCCGCCTCCAGATGCGGGAACACAGCCGAATCGATTTCACGTGGCACGCGCGTACTCCTGACTGGTTACATCGGTCATCCACAAACACCGTTGATCAAGGTCAATTCGACACCACCATCACGCGGAAGACGTTGGTATCGGCCGATTTCGACGTTCGCAGCAACTGGATGATGACGGTCCGTGATTGTCGTTGCGCGACGAGCACCTCGACCGAATCGCCCACCCCTCACCGGCCACCGGCCACCGGCCTGCGGCCACTGCGCGATCACGACCAGAAGGCGAGGTCTTCCCGCACAACCCTGTCGGTGGACACGACTTCGACAATCACTGAAGCCGACTCCGGATACTCGGCACTACCCACATCGTGCGCTGAGGTCGGCACCGCGGCGGACGATGCGCTGCACCGATTCGCGGGCGCCCTGTCGACCAGTGGATGCGCAGCCTGTCACCACGTCCAAGCTCGACAACGGGGTTGGGCAGACGCTCACCTGCACGGTCACCTACGAGGATCCGATTCCGCACGGTCTCTGGGTGTGGACAACTCCAGCCGTGGTCGGGCAATCCTCGCCGTGCGCGAAAGAGGCTCGGGCGTGGACACCTTGTCGGGGTCAATCGTACGATGTGGCCGTATTCACTCGGGACAGTAGGTTCACGGACTGGGCCTACGAGGTCTTCACCCAACCCCGGCCGCTCATGGCCGGTCCACCGGCATTGTTTCTGCTCCGGGTACGGGGTCTCCGTCTTCTTGGACTGTGGATTCAGCCCCGCCGCCGTGACGTCGGCGTCGGGAGCAGAACAGGTCGTCGCGCGCATGTCCTTCAGCGCACAACCCCGCTGAGATTCGCGAAGGTGTCGAGCGCCTGGCCGCTGTGCTCGACGGAAGCTAGCCGGACGGCCGCGGTCGTTGATTGCCCGGATGCGTTCGGAATCCGACGCCTGTCGAAGATTTCGGCTCAATTCTTCTGTCTGGCTGGGATCGACAGGTCATAGAGAGTGACGCTGTCCACGATCGTGGGAGAGTAGTGGTCCTGGATCCATTCGGTGATATGTGCGTTTGCTCCGGTCTCGCGCTCTCGCCCGTTCGGTGTGATGATGAAATAGCGTATCTCGCCCTGCGCGGCGTATCTTTTGAACTGTTCGAGCGTCGGAGACGGATCGCGGCCGTTGAAGCCGCCGATGGGCATGATAGGCAGCTGGGCGGCAAGTTGGTATCCGGCCGCGTTCATCGATCCGATTGCCGCGCCGGCCCAGCGGTGACCGGTACCGTCGCGCCGCAATAGACGAACCACTTCAGAACTCGGTGTGGAGGGCTCGAGGAAGAACGCGATCGACGCCGGAGTCACGCCGCCGCCGGTAGGTGCGGCGACTACCGGTCCCGCGATGGGATTTGTCCCGTGGTGCGGGGTCGCGATGGTGTGCACAGTGTACGCGACCGGTCCCGCGAATGCGGTCAGCGCGGCGGCAGCCGCAACAACGACGCCGGGTTTGTCACGGACTATCACGGTGACGAAGGCGAGCAATCCGGCTGCCAGCACCGCCCAACGCAGCCATGGCGCGAAATCCGCACTGCGACTCCATAGCAGCCACGCGGTCGCCGTGGTAGCTCCCAGCGCGAGGGCCGCGGAAAGGCGCACCGACAGTCGGTCACGGTATTGCCAGGCGAGGGCGGCGCCTATGCCGACCAGAGCGGCGACCGCCGGAGCGAGGGTCACCGTGTAGTAGGGGTGAAATATGCCTGCCATATAACTGAACACCAGCCCGGAGACCACCAGCCAGCCACCCCAGAGGAGCAGCGTTGCTCGCCGGCAATCGGTGCGAGGGGATCTGCCGCACAACAAGAGTCCTGCCACGAAGGTGATCAGCGCCGCTGGGATGAGCCACGCGATCTGGCCACCCTGCGCTGGTTCGAAGAGCCGGGCGATGCCCGTATCGCTGGGTGCGGTCGCGCGGCGGACCGCTTCGACTCCCGGCGTGCCGACGCCGCGCCGGTCGTTTCCCGTCAGCCGGTCGAATCCGTTGAAGCCGAGAGTCAATTCGAGCACGGAATTATGTTGCGAGGCGCCAATCCACGGCCGCGACCTGGCCGGCCAGAGTTCCACCGTGAGTAGCCACCAGGCGGTTGCCGCGACCATGGTAACGCCGGCCGCCAGCAGTTGGACGATGCGCTTGCCGAGGCGGGGCGGACCGGTGACGAGATAGGTCAGGGCCAGGGCGGGCAACACCAGCATTACCTGCAATTGCTTTGTGAGAAAACCGAATCCGATGAAAGCGCCACAGAGGACCAGCCATCGGGTACGTCCGTCGTCGAGCGCTCGTATCAGCGCCCACGCCGCGGCGACCTCCAAGAACACCAACAGGGCATCCGGATTGTTGAACCGGAACATCAGTGCGGCCACTGGTGTCACCGCGAGCGCGAATCCGGCGAGCAACCCGGCGACCGGCCCGAAGGACCTGCGTACCGCCGCCCAGAGCAGAGCCACCGACGCGGTACCGAACAATACCTGCGGCACCAGAATGCTCCAGCTGTTCAACCCGAACACCCGCACCGACAGTTCCATCGGCCATAGTGCCGCGGGTATTTTGGCGGCGGTGATCGAGTTCGCGGAGTCGGACGACCCGAAGAAGAATGCCTTCCACGACTCCGAACCAGCCTGCACGGCAGCCGAATAGAACTCGTCGGCCCACCCGTTGGCGCTGAGATTGCACAGGTAGGCGATCGTGGTGGCCGCCAGCAGCAGTGCCAAACTCGGCAATTCGTGTCGAACACGAGACGTTCTCGGCACGATGTCCGCTTCGATCGGATTTTTCTGCGGCACTGCGCTGGTCCCGTTCATATGGCCGTCCTCAGGACCATACACATCAACCTTCCCGGGGCGGGGCAAGCGGCTCGCGTGCGAGAACCTCGTTTTCGATGAACGAGGCCAGCCGTGTAAACCCGCTCCGGATGTCTGCTACATCGAGGTCGCTGCACGACAAACGCAGTCGGCGGCTGCCGCTTCCGTCGAGCTAGAACTGGTCCATCAGGGTCCACAGCACGCCGTACTTGGACGCTGATCTTTCCAGGAGCGCGAGGTTCGCCTGAAGGCGCATGACGAGGAAGACACCGCCGTCCGGTCGATTCCACTCGACCGCCGGCCGGCCGTGCCCACCGGCGTCGAGCGCGGTCAACAGGCATCCGAGGTTTTGTCGGTGCCATCCGGCTTTGCGCCGGGCTCTGCTGGGCGAGCGTGCCGCCGTCCGCGATCAGCATCGACGTTGGTGGGACTGTCGTTCCGACACCAAGAATTCGCAAGCCGAATTCACCAACTCACGCTCCGGCCGTTGAGACCTCGACCCGGAGTGGCGCATCGGTGGAAATGCGCTGGTGCAGAGATCGGCGCCTCGGCAGTTGGTGTGCACGGCGTGCGAGATTCATCGTGAATCACATCCATTCCCTGTGGTGCCCGCCTCGGGGCACGGCCGCAGCCGAGCGGGTCGTCGCTCGGGAAGTTTAATCCGATCTGACAATTCACGGCGACACGGTGGGTCCACCGTTGGGAACGCTCTCGTTTCCCTGATGCTCCCGGAACTCGGGCGGTTTCACCGCACGGACTGGTTGTTCGGCGGGTGGGCGACGGTGAAACCGAGCGGCATCGAGTGGCGGAAGGCGTTGTGTGGGTGTGGGTTCAAGATGGTGCTGGACGGTGCGGAGGAGTGGGGCTGGGTAGCGCGGCAGCTGGCGGGTCGCGTCATCGGTAGCGGATGGGCTCCTCCGTGCCGATTTCTGGATAAAATTTTACCGGGCTGCATCGCTGTGTGTGATCGAGTCGAGCATGCCCATCCATGGGGATATCGAGTTTGTGTTGCCTGGAATACTGCGAGCATGGAAGACGCGCTTCGGGTCGTGATCGTGGCCGGTGGCGCTGCGCACTTCAAAACCATCAACTCGGTGTGCGAGAAATCCGGATATTCTGTGGTGTCCTGTTTGTTCGCTCGTTCGGTGAAGTCAGGCTCTCCGATCCTGCCGTCGTCGGCGGCGGTGATAGGGGAGTTGCTGGAAGTGATACCGGGAGGGATGGACCTGGTGCTGCCAGGCAGTGCCGCCGGGCTGGCTGACGCATTACCCGGATATCGACCCGACGTCATCGTGGCGTGCGGATTCCCCTGGAAATTCCCGGCCGCTGTTCTGCGGATTCCCGAACTCGGTGTGCTCAATATACATCCGTCACTCCTGCCGAAACATCGGGGGCCGATGCCGATTGCGTGGGCCATAAGAAATGGTGACACGGGATTCGGACTGACGGTACACAGAATGGATGAAGAGTTCGACACCGGCGAGATACTGTCCAGTCGGGGCGGTATATTGCTGGACGAGGATCCGACGCCGGAACGGTTGTGGGGTCGTATGGATCCGGTGATCCACGACCTGTTGCCCGACGCGCTGAACAAGGTCGTGGCTGGAATTCCCGGACTTCCGCAGGATGCGGGGGAGGCGTCGTACGAGTCGTCCTTCGAACCTGGATTCTATCGGGTGGATTGGTCGAATACTGCTGTCGTAGTACACAACCAGGTCCGAGCGTTGCGCTCTCTCGGGACGGGTCCGGTCGCGCAGATCGGCGATCGTCGCATCAGGGTGTTGCGTACTCGCCTCGACCCTGGGGAGGGGGAGCGGGTGGAGTGCGCCGATGGCCCTTTGTGGATCGTGGAATCGACGTCCGTCTGAGCTCGGCCTGTTCCCGAAGGTGGTCCAGCCCGCGACGCAGTCGTCCAGTTCGTCCGGCGGCACCACATCGTTGACAAGCCCCACCTCGAATGCGCGTGCTTCCGAGGAGCGGCCGATCGACCCGGAATGTGGTCCGGATTGCTCATGTCGAGCGCTGCACCCGAGCGACGGGAATTTTCACAGGAGGATGCACCATGAAGCCACGGTCGGAATTGCCGTTGTCCGAAGCGGAACGTACGCAGTTGGATGCCTTCGGCAACTGTGCGGCGCTGCGGGAGATAGGCAGCGGAAGCCGCTCATTAATCCGGCTGTTCGCCGCACAGGTCGACCGGGTGCCGGACAACCGCGCTGTGGTGTGTGCCGACCAGGAGTGGAGCTACCGTGAGATCGACCAGCTGTCATCTCGTCAAGCGCACTTCCTGATCGGGCTGGGCGTACGACCAGGTCGAACGGTTGGCCTGGTGTTGCCGCGTTCGATGCACTGGATCACCGCGGTGCTGGGCATCCTCAAGACGGGGGCAGCGTACGTGCCGATCGAGCCCGCAAACCCTGATCATCAGATTGCCGCCGTGCTTGCCGAATCGGGTGTGATGGCGGTCGTCACCTCGGCCGAACTCGTTTCCCGCGTCGAGGCGGCGCTGCCGGTCGAAGCCGACGATATCCCGATCGTCGATGTATCCGATCGGCGGCTCGACAGCCAACCGTTCTCCGCGTTGCCGTTGCCAGGTGCACAGGAGCTGGCCTACTTGATCTACACCTCGGGAACGACAGGGCGGCCCAAGGGCGTCGCGGTATCGCACGGTGCCGTGTGCGATCGGATCACAGCGCACATTCGGCGGGTGCGGATCCGCAGCGACAGCCGCGTACTGCAGTTCTCGCCGTTGGTCTTCGATGCGTCGGTGCTCAATATGTGGTCGGCACTGCTGGCCGGTGCGTCCGCCGTCGTGCCCACCGATGACGAAGCCCTGCCCGGGGCCGCCCTCGTTCGGTTGATCGACCGCCAGAGAGTGACTCATGCACATCTCACACCCTCCACGGTCGAAGTACTCACTGCCGAACAATTGGCGGGGGTGACGCTGGTAACCGGTGGCGAACCGTGCAGCGCGGCGCTCGTGGACCGATTCGCCGGCGATCGAGCCATGTTCAACGCCTACGGCCCGACAGAGACCACCGTGATGGTGTCGATGACCGAACCGCTGGCCGTCGGATCGGGTACGCCGTCGATCGGAACACCGGTACCGGGCGTGGGCATGGTGGTGCTCGATGACCTGATGCGCCGAGTGCCGACAGGTGCGATCGGCGAGCTGTATGTGGGGGGATCCGGCCTCGCGCGGGGCTATTGGAACAGGGCGGGCTTGACCGCGTCGAGGTTTGTCGCCGATCCCGTCGGTGGATCCGGCGGCAGGCTGTATCGCACGGGTGATCTGGTGCGTTGGAATGAGGCGGGCGAGTTGGAGTTCGTCGGCCGAGTCGACGATCAGCTGAAGATTCGCGGGTTTCGGGTGGAACCAGGGGCGGTCGAAAGAGAATTGGTTGCCCTGCCGGGGATCGGTCGGGCCGCCGTTGTGGCACAGGTGGATCAGGACGGCGAGAAACGACTGGTCGGATATGTGGTGCCGGATCCGAGCGCCCCTGGCGCGGGCATCGAACCCGAGGCCGTCCGGCGTCGGCTCGGACGCCGGTTGCCCGAATTCATGGTGCCGGCCGCGATCGCGGTCATGGACCGGCTTCCGGTGATGATCAGCGGAAAGATCGACAAGGCGGCCCTGCCGGTGCCGGAATACCTGTCGACGGTTCCGTATCGTGCGCCGCGGTCCCGTGTCGAAGTCGAGCTCGCTCGACTGTTCGCCGCGATCCTCGGGCGCGACCGGGTAGGTGTGGACGACAACTTCTTCGAGCTCGGCGGCCACTCCCTGGCCGCGACTCGGTTGACCAACCAGATCCGCGCAACGCTCGGAATGGATGTGCCGGTCGCCACGATCTTCGACAAACCCACGGTGTCAGGGTTGGCGCCGGCGCTGAACGAGCGGCGGCTCATGCGTCCGCCGCTCCAGCCGATGCCGCGGCCGCACGCTTTGCCGCTGTCGTTCGCACAGCGTCGACTCTGGTTCCTGCACCGCCTCCAAGGGCAGTCGGCAACGTACAACATTCCACTCGCGTGGTCACTGACCGGTCCTTTGGACCTGACTGCCCTGCGGTCCGCATTTATCGACCTGCTCGCGCGCCATGAATCGCTGCGCACGGTCTTCGCTGAAGTGGACGGCATTCCGCGACAGCGGATCATTGATGTGGATCATGCCGATGTCGGTTGGGCCCTGGTCGACGCCGGTGCGTGGGCACCGGGTCGGCTGGCCGCCGAGATAACGGCGGCCGCGGCCTACACCTTCGACCTCGAGCGCGACGTTCCGCTGCGCGTCACGGTGTTTCAGCGCAGCCGCACAGAGCACGTATTGACGGTCGTGCTCCATCACATCGCCGCCGATGGCTGGTCGTCTCGGCCGCTGCTGAACGATCTGGCGCTTGCCTACCACGCCAGACTCGGCGGCCGAGCGCCCGAGCGGGCACCGCTACCGGTGCAGTACACCGATTACGTTCTGTGGCAACGACAGTTGCTCGGCACGGAATCCGAACCGACCGAGGTACTGTCCGCACAGCTCGATTATTGGTGCGCCGAATTGACGGCCGCTCCACCATGTCTCGAGCTGTCCGCGGACCGCCCGCGCCCGCCGACGAGATCGCACCGGGGTGGCACCCGGCCATTCAACATGGACGCGCGACTCCGATCCGACATCCTCCGCCTGGCTCGCGACGCCGGTGCTACGGCGGCGATGGTGCTGCAAACCGCATTGGTGGTGTTGTTGCATCGGCGCGGTGCGGGCAACGACATCCTGGTCGGTTCGCCGATCGCCGGCCGCGCCGACCAGGCCACGGACGAGCTCATCGGCTTCTTCGTCAACACCTGGGTCCTCCGTGCGAACGTCACCTCCGACCAGTCGGCGTCCGAGCTGCTCGCGGTAGTCAAGCGAAAAGCGCTCGCTGCCTACGAAAACCAGGACGCGCCCTTCGACCTTCTGGTCGAGCGGCTCAACCCGATCCGGTCCTCGGCGCACCACCCGGTGTTCCAGACGATGCTGGTGTTCCACCACGACATCGTCACGGATCTGGATCTCGACGGTGTCGACAGCACGGTCGTGCACACGGACACGGGAACTTCTCAGTTGGACCTGACGGTCGTGATCACCGATCGAGGACGCGGTGCGGGCTGGCATGCCCACATCACCTATGCGTCCGATTTGTTCGAGTCCGAGACAATCGACGAGTTGGCAGCGCAGTTCATGCAGGTGCTGCGCGGCATCATCGCGGATCCGAGCGTCCCGGTGGGCTCACTCGAACTCTTCGGTAGCCAGGAGATCCAACAGCTGGATACATTCGGCAATCGGGCCGCGTTGTCTGTCGACCGCGGTCCTGCTACATCGATACCGGAGGCCTTTGCCGCGCAGGTGACGCGGACACCGGATGCTGTCGCGCTCATCTTCGACGACCAGACCTGGACTTACCGGGAGCTCGACAGACAGTCCACCCGGGTAGCGCACCGGCTGCTCGGTTGCGGTGTCCGAACAGGGGATGTCGTGGCACTGCTGCTGCCCCGCTGCGCCCACAGCTATGTCGCACTGTTGGCGGCTCTGAAGATCGGCGCGGCCTATGCTCCGATCGAGCCCAACTATCCGGATCACCGAGTCCGGTACATCCTCGACGACGCCGCTGTGTCGGCGGTCGTCACCACAGCGGCCCTGCGGGCCCGCGCGGAGTCACTGTTGCGGTCGCTGGACCGCCGCGACAGGTCCGTCATCGATATCGCTGATCCGACGCTCGACACCGAGCCACATACGCCGGTTGCCTTCCCTTATCCGTGGTCGGTGGCCTACCTCATCTACACCTCGGGAACGACGGGTGAACCCAAAGGCGTCGCGGTAACTCATGCCAGCGTTGTCCAGTTGGTCGCTGCCCACAGGCGGCATTACGCGGTACACAGTGGAAGCCGGATTCTGCTGTTCGCACCGCTGGTTTTCGATGTATCGGTGATCGACATGTGGTCGGCATTGTTGAATGGTGCGGTTGCGGTGGTGCCAACGGAAGATCAGGCGCGCCCGGGGGATGCGCTGGCGGCGCTGATTTCTCGTGTCGCAGTCACGCATGTTCATGTGACGCCCTCGACACTGGCGGTGTTGTCTGCCAGCGATTTGGGCTCGTTGGAATTGTTGTCGGTGGGGGCTGAGGTGTTATCGGCAGAGTTGGCCGATGAGTGGGCTGGGCGCTTTCCGATGGTGTATAGGTATGGTCCGACCGAAACGACCGTGTTTTGCACGATCACTGGTCGTTTGGGTGTGGGTTCGGGTGTTCCGTCTATCGGTTCGCCGGTGTCGCATGCTGCTTTGGTGGTGTTGGATGCTCGGTTGGGGCGGGTGCCGGTGGGTGTGGTGGGTGAGTTGTATGTGGGGGGGTCGGGTGTGGCGTTGGGGTATTGGGGTCGGTCGGGGTTGACGGCGGGGCGGTTTGTTGCTGATCCGTTCGGTGGGGTGGGGGGTCGGTTGTATCGGACGGGTGATCTGGTGCGGTGGAATCGTTCGGGGGAGTTGGAGTTTTGTGGCCGGGTCGATGATCAGGTGAAGATCCGGGGGTTCCGGGTCGAACCCGGTGAAGTGGAAGCGACGCTGCTTATGCATCCGCAGGTGACCCGGGCTGTGGTGGTGGTCCGTGAGGATGTGGTGGGTGATCGCCGGTTGGCAGCGTATGCGGTGGTAGTCGGTGCCGGCGTTGATTCGGCGTCGTTGCGGCGGTTTGTCACGCATCGATTGCCGGAGTATTCGGTGCCTGCGGCGATCGTGGTGGTCGACGAGATTCCGGTGACGGTGAACGGGAAGGTAGACAAGTCTGCGCTGCCTGCGCCGGAATATGCCTCAGAGCGTGCTTTTCGGGCGCCGGGGACGCCGGTGCAGGAGGCGGTGGCGAGGTTGTTCGCGGAGGTGCTCGGGTTGGACAAGGTCGGCGTCGATGACGACTTCTTCGCTCTCGGCGGACATTCGCTGGCGGCGACACGGTTGTCGAGCCGGATCCGCAGCGTGCTCGGTATCGAGATCCCGGTCCGTGCGGTGTTCGACGCACCGACCGTGTCGAGACTGACCGCTGACTTCGACGCGGCGGTCGAACCGCGTCCATCGTTGCGACCTTCGCCGCGACCGCCGATGATTCCGTTGTCGTTCGCGCAGCGTCGACTGTGGTTCCTGCATCGCTTGGAAGGACCTTCGGCGACTTACAACATTCCCATGGTCCGAATGCTGATCGGGCCTTTGGACCGGGACGCCCTGCGTGCCGCGATAGCGGATGTCGTGGCTCGGCACGAATCTTTGCGGACCGTCTTCCCTGAATCGGATGGTGTGCCGAGCCAGCGCGTCATCCCCGCCGACGCCGCTTACTTCGGCTGGGCCACGGTGGACGGCACGACCTGGAACGACATCCAGCGCCAGACCGCTGTGGCGCAGGTGGCCCGGTATCACTTCGAACTGGCCACCGAGATTCCGATCCGGGCCCAACTGCTGTGCTGCGGCGAGGACAAGCATCTGTTGTTGATCGTCGTGCATCATATCGCCGCGGACGGCTGGTCCGCCGCACCGCTGTTCAACGATCTGGCCGGCGCCTATCGAGCGCGCGTCGCCGGTCATGCGCCCGGGTGGCTCCCGCTGCCCGTGCAGTACGTGGATTACACGCTGTGGCAGCAAGCACTACTCGGTTCGGAAGACAACGCCGACAGCCTGCTGTCCACCCAGCTCGAGTACTGGAAGCGTGAACTGGAGGACGCTCCGCGACTGCTGACCCTGCCCGCCGACCGACCGCGGCCGCGCACGATGTCGCACCGCGGCGAATTCGTGTCCTTTGCGATAGAGCCCACCGTGCGCGAGGCGATTTCGCGGTTGGCCGAAAGCGAGGGCGCGACGGCATCGATGGTGTTGCAGGCCGCGTTGGTCGTGCTGTGGCACCGACTGGGCGCCGGAGCGGATGTGGTGATCGGTTCGCCGATCGCCGGTCGGACCGATCAAGCGCTCGAGGACCTGGTCGGGTTCTTCGTCAACACCTGGATATTGCGTGTTCAGCTTACTCCGCAGCAGACCTTCGCCGAGGTGCTGGCTCAGGTTCGGCGAAAGGCTCTGGCCGCCTACGCGAACCAGGATGTTCCGTTCGAGGTACTGGTCGAGAAGCTCAATCCGATCCGATCGCCCGCCTACCACCCGATGTGCCAGACTCTGCTGGCGTTCCAGAACAACACGGCCGCGGACGCGGAATTCTCCGGCCTCACGGCCGAGCCGGTGTCCGTAGCGACGGGTACTTGCCGGATGGACTTGAATATCGCGATTGTCGAGCAGGCTGATGTCGCGGGCTGGACCGGCTGGATCGAGTACGCCACCGACCTGTTCGACGCGGCCTCCGTCGACGCGATCGCCGCACAGTTCGTTCGGGTGCTGATTGCGGTGGCGGCCGATCCGGCGGTACCGGTGACCGCGATCGAACTGCTGGCGGCACAGGACATCCGGCAGTTGGAGTCCTTCGGCAATAGTGCCGCGCCGAAATCCGACTGCGGTAGCCGGGTATCGGTGCCGGAAGCCTTCGCCGCACAAGTCGCGCGCACCCCGAATTCCGTTGCGCTCGTCTTCGACAACCGAACCTGGACGTATAAGGAACTGGACCGGTCGTCGACCCGCTTCGCGCACCGGCTGATCGGCTGTGGTGTCGAGCCCGGCGACCGAGTTGCGTTGCTCTTGCCTCGGACCGAGCATCCGTTCGTCGCGGTACTGGCTGCTCTGAAAGCTGGTTGTGCCTATGTTCCCCTGGATCCGTCGTATCCCGACCGCCGGCTCGCGTTCGTGCTCCGTGATGCCGCACTGGCGGCGGTGGTGACGACATCGGCGCTGGCAGACCGTTTGGCCTTAGTGCTGGCCGACATCGGCGTCGATCATCTTCCGATCATCGATATGTGCGAATCGAGCAAGGAAGCGCACCCGGAGATGACGCTGCCGTTTCCGGATCCTGGTCAGGTGGCGTACTTGATCTATACCTCGGGTACGACGGGTGTGCCGAAGGGTGTTGCGGTGTCGCATGGGGGTGTGGTGGAGCTTGCTGTCGGGCAGGGTGTGCGGTTGGGGATTGATGGGGGGAGTCGGGTTTTGCAGTTGGCTCCGTTGGTTTTCGATGCGTCGGTGATCAATATGTGGTCGGCGTTGTTGTGTGGTGCCGCCGCGGTCGCGCCTACGGAGGAGCAGGCGCGGCCGGGTGTGGGGTTGACGGAGCTTATTGCCCGGCAGCGGGTGACTCATGTTCATGTGACGCCGTCGACGTTGGCGGTGTTGTCGCCGGATGGTTGGGATTGGGTGGAGTCGTTGTTGATGGGTAGTGAGGTGTTGTCGGCGGGGTTGGTCGATGAGTGGGCTGGGCGTTTTCCGATGGTGAATACGTATGGTCCGACGGAGACGACGGTGTATGCCACGATCACCGGTGAGTTGTCTTCGGGGACTGGTGTGCCGTCTATCGGTTCGCCGGTGTCGCATGCTGCTTTGGTGGTGTTGGATGCTCGGTTGGGGCGGGTGCCGGTGGGTGTGGTGGGTGAGTTGTATGTGGG
>NZ_VUOT01000057.1:0-23223 GCF_009829295.1 Nocardia sp. CY15 | reverse complement strand
CTGCCGAAATCCGGGTCACGCGACGCACGACCGGCCGAGCGGGTGCTTCGACCTCACGACGCACCGAGCCACACAACGCAGCAGCGAGAAGACTCTACTGAGTTGACATCCGTTAGGAACTCAACGGTGCCCAGTTCACCGGCGCCCGGATCAAACCGCAGCCGGTGGAGGTGTTGTTCGAACGGATCTGCCGCGAATACGGCATCACCCAGCGCCGCACGAAACCGCGGTCACCGACCACGACGGGCAAGATCGAACGTTTCCACAAGACGCTGCGCGAGGAATTCCTCGATCACGTCTCCCCGTTCGAATCGCTGGCCGCTGCCCAGGCCGCGGTCGACGGCTGGATCGTCGGCTACAACCACCACCGTCCTCACCAGGCCCTGGATATGGCCACCCCTGGCAGCCTGTTCCGGCCCAACGGGCCGACCCGCCTCGACATCCCCGACACAAACAACCCGGACGACATCGACTGCGCGCCAACGGAAGTCGTGAACGTGATCGAGCCTGCCGCGGCCGCGATCGAGTGCGCGATCGAATGGGAGGCCCGGGTCCCCGCAAGCGGCGAGCTGACGCTGACGCACCGTAGGCAGTCGATCAGCCTGCGCAACTACATCGGACGCGTGGTCACGATCTGGGCCGACTCCCGCAGCGTCCACGTCACCCTCGACGGGCAACTCATCCGCACCGTCCCCTCCCGACTGCTACCCGAGCACCTCGCAGCGCTGACAATGCGCGGAGCACGCCGCGCTGGTCACGCGCCCGGCGCTCCGGCTTTGCGGAAAGCCCACGGCGCCACCATGATCGCGCCGGGTGAAGCGATCGAGATCGAACGAGTCGTGACCCGGGACGGCACGGCGCAGATCGCCAGACATCGCCACGTCGTCGGTTTCGCCTGGGCAGGCCGCACGATCATCCTCCGACTCGATGGCCACCTCATGCACGCGATCGCCGACGGCGCGCTCGCGGGCACCTGGCCCTGCCCGATCGGCCGAGACCAACTCGGCCGCGTCCGCGGCGCCCGGACGACCGCGAGCCCCCTTCCGCCCGCCCCGCTGCCTGCGGGATCGCTACGCGCCCAACGTCGTGTCCACAAATCCGGTCGCATCCTCGTGGCCGGTCAACGCATCAAGCTCGGGCCACGTCACCGCGGCAAGCTCGTCACCGTCGTGGTCGAAGACACCCACCTGCGCGTCCTGCACGGCGAAGAAGAAATCGCGGTCCGGCCCCGCCGGAGCACCAAACCGATCACCCGCTTCTACGTCACAGGCAAAGGCGCCACACCCAACAACGGTCAAGCATCAACTGATCACATTCGGTAAAGCATCACCTGAGTTCACAGCGACACGCGCAATGATATTCGACGTCGGGGCATACTCTCCGTGCTTCTGCTGTCGAATGGTCAGGGCGACCAGCCCTGAACGAACGGCAGAACTCGTCATCGCTGGGAGAGCGAAGTACAGCGTCCCGTGTGCTCGTCGGGCAGGACGTGCACCCGCTCGACCGGCTCGTCTGCCTGGCCCCTCGCTGGTCGACCAGAATGGTTGTCGGACAGATGGACAACGTGTTGCGGGGCCGAGTGAACGGACGAGCGAAGCAGCCGTGGAGGAGGTCACAGGCATATGCGCGGAATCAACCACATCGTTCTTTACGTCTCGGATCTGCAGCGAAGCCGGGAGTTCTACGAGGGTGTGCTCGGGTTCGAACGTCTGTCGGGCGGTTTCCACGGTGGTGCCTTCTTGCGGTGCCCGGGGTCGGTCAATGACCACGATCTGGGGCTGTTCCAGTCCAGGGAACCCGCCGTCCCGGCGGCCGGCACCGTTGGCCTGTATCACGTCGCCTGGGAGGTCGCGACGTTGTCCGAGCTCGCGGCTGTCTGGGGACGTCTCGTGCGTGCGGGTGCCGAGACCGGTGCCTCCGACCACGGCTCGACCGAGGCGCTGTACGGTCACGATCCCGACGGTATCGAGTTCGAGGTCTGCTGGCTGGTTCCGGACGAACACGTCGAGGAGGCGCTGCGGCCGGGCGCCGCTATGACCGCTCCGTTGGATATCGTGGCCGAGATCGCGCGCTACGGTGCCACACCCCAGGCGGCCCGCGCACCGACGCGACTGTGTGGGAGCGCGTGGCGGCGAGGCTCGCCGCGGGGCGGTGACGCCGCCCTCAGCGGGCTGAGATGACGATATCGCCGGGGCTCCAGAAGGCGCGCATACTGGCGATTCGCCCGTCGGTGTCGAAGGTCATGACATCGATGGGCTCTACGGTGATCACCTGGTCCGGCGTCGTCGTGGTGACTCGCATGTGGAATGCCGCCCACGTGTTCGAAGCCCGGATCACCAGCAGCTCCGCGCTGTTGTCGACGGCGTCGAGCGGCCCGTAGAAGGCGGCGATGGCGTCGCGTCCACGCCGGACTTCCCCGCCTACGGGGTCTTCCACAGTGGCGTCGTCGGCGTAAGGGCGGCGATGTCCGCCGAGGTGCCGGTGGACAGGCGGGACACGTACTCGCGCACTACCGCGGTGATCTGCTCGACCGATGACATGGAGTCCTTTCCCGGCGGCGCTCTCGCCACCTCGACCTGCTCATGGCAGCAGACCGGCTCCCCTGTATGGGGGATGCGTTCCGCTCGGTGGGAGTGGCCGGCGAATTGCCGTGCCCTCATGACTGAAATTTGTCACCGCGACTGTCGAAGACCTTCGAATGCTGCCGCGTATGTGGTGCGAACGACTGTTCGCAGCTTGGGCGGTGAAAGTACGCATAACGCGCCGGGGCGGCAGGTAGTGCCGCCGTGTAGTCTCCACACCGCCTGGTGGACTGCACCGTTGTCAGCCGCCCCGGCGCTACCCGGGACACCAAGGTCCGAGCAGCCCAGGAGCTCCAGGACATGCTCTCCCACGCCGGCTTCACTCAGCTCCGAGTCAAGCCCTCGACCGCGACCCGCCCGTTGCGTGTGCTCGCTATCAACCTGACCGACACGGCCTCATGACCGCCTCCCGCACGCCAGCCCCGATAGTGCCGAATGCGTGACTGACGACAGTCGGGGCCCCGAAACATATTCGATGGGCTGAATCCCGAGCCGATAGCAGTGCTTCCGCCACAACTCGGCCGACGCTATTCTCGTCTGGATCGAACGACGCTCAGAGCACCAATGACTATCGAATCCATCAGGAATCGACGCCTCGCGGAAGCGCCGCAGACCAATGATCGGAGCTGCGGCGTTCGACCCGCCGGTCAGGCGTCGCCGTAGGTGTTCACAAGGTCCTTGATATCGGCGGCGGCTGCGAGGATCTCGGAGCCCAGGGCTGTCACCGCCTCGGCGGTCAATGGTTGCACCACGACTGCGGTGATGGTCAGGGGGATGACGCCGGTGCCGGCGAGGACGGGTGCCGAAATGGTCGCGACGGTGTGGTCGTTGCCGTCGATGAGCTCGTCGTCGAGAAAGTCGACAACGGTCAGATCGGCGACGGCGCCGGCCAGGCGCGCGGTGATGGCGTCGATCTCGCCGCTGAGTGCGTGCAGGGCAGCGTAGACGCGGCCGAAGGCATGGCTACGCCGTTCGATGGCGTAGCCGCGGTCGCGGACCCGCGCGAGAACCCTGGTCATGCGAGTGACGAAGGCCGGGTCGGTCGGACCCACTCGATCGAGCCAGGCCTGTTGCGCTTCGGGTGTTCTGAAGGCGATGTACTCCCGGCCGAACGGTGCGACCAGCGGCACCGTGAATCCGGCGGTTATCGGGGGGGATGCGGCTGTCGACCCGGCTGTGTCGATGACGACGAGCGCGTCGCCCTGGGGCTGGAACAGCAGAACCTCGCAGCCGATTCTGGCGGCGAGTTCCCCGAGCCGGCCGCGTATGCGGCGGGAGGTGGCGCCGGCCGGGCGTGCGAGGGCGGCGATCGCCGGCCCCCAGCTGTAGTGACCGCTGTCGTGGTCGCGCACGATCCAGTCGTGACCGACGAGCGCGGACAGGATCGCGTGCGCAGTGGCGCGGCTGATACCGAGAGTGCGCTCGATCTCGGCCAGCGAGTAGGACCGCTGCGGTGTGCTGCCCAGCAGATGCATGATCGCGACGACACGGTCGGTCGGTGGCGACGGGGATTGCCGTTCGGTCCGCTGCGGTGCGTCGGTAGTCACGGCGCGAACTATACGTCGGATACTCGACGCATCGGAGCGAGCGTCGAGTATGGCCATCACCGGTTCATCTCGATCAGGATCTTGCCGCACTCACGGTCCTGTTTCAGGGTGTTCAAGGCGTCATCGATGCTTTCGAGCGGGAAGCGGTGGCTGATGAGCGGGGTGAGGTCTCGTCGCTCCAGCAGGTCGATGGCGTCGCGGAAACGGGGCGGGTACTCGATGGAGCCGCGGATGGTGAGCTCGTTGGTCAGCACGTGGAGGAAGTTGACCTCTACAGGGGCATAGTGGACCGCGACCACCGAGATACGCGAGCCCCGCCCGGCATTGGCGATGATGTCGCTCAGCACCTTCCCGGCCCCGGACGCTTCGATGAAACCGGTAGTGGCAGCAGTGTCGCCGGACATCGTCGGAGTGGTGCCATGCAGCTGGCGCAGCTGCTTCCACACGTCGTCGGTGGTCGGGTCGATGGTCGCGCGCGCCCCGAGGGCCTCGGCGAGGCGGCGACGTGTGGCCGAAGGTTCGATGCCGACGATGCGCTCGATACCGCGGTCGGCGAGCGTGGTGATGGCGGCCAGACCGATGGGGCCGCAGCCGAATACCGCCACCGCGTCGTCGGGCGCCGGGTCGGCCTGGTCGACAGCGTGCATACCTACCGCTACGGGCTCGGCCAGTGCGGCGATCTCGAAGGGCATGTCGTCGGGGATGGGGAACAGCCGATCGCCGGCGGCAGCATCCCGTACGAGCACGGCGTCGGCCAATCCACCTTCGGGTGAGCCGTTCCCGATGCGGCCGATGTCATCTCGGCCGGGGTGCACGACGACGCGCTGCCCCGGCCGCAGGTCGGTCACCTCCGAACCGACGCTGGTGATCACACCGGACATCTCATGGCCGAGGGGCATCGGGTCGGGCCCGGGGCCGGCGACGCCGCCGAGGCGGATGTAGCCGAGGTCGCTACCGCAGATTCCGCAGGCGCGTAGCTCGACGACCGCGTCCCGCGGTCCGCACTCCGGCAGCTCGACATGGTCCAGGCTGACCGCGCCTGGCCCGTGGACGCGGACCTGCTTGATGGTGGAACTCATTGCAACCTCCTGGTCGGGTTCGATGCCGAACTCGGAGCCCTTGACGGCCCGGGTCGGCACCTGCCATATTGGCGTCGTACTTTCGAATGCTAAGTCGAATATCCGACGCACGCAAGATGTGGAGGGGCACTCTCGATGGCCGATGCCGCCCAACCGATAGTCCTGGACGATCTGACTGCCCCTCGCCTCAGCGAGGTCCAGCGGAAGTTCCTCGCCTACGCCGAAGCCCACCCGGTGAGCCTGGAGATCGACCGGATAGTCGAGGAGGCGGCGGCGCAAGCCGGCGCCACAGATCTCGATGACAGTGATGGCTTCGGGCAGCGCCTTTCCGCCTATGTGGGCGCAGTGGAGCAGGACGAAGGGTTGACGCAGCTCGGCCGCCGCACCCTGCGTTCGCGTGTGGTGCGGTTGCTGCGCAACCGACTGTCGCTGGTGGACCTGCTGAAGCGCTATCCGGAGATCGAGTCGATCCCGATCGAGAAGCCCATCATCGTGGTCGGAATGCCGCGCTCGGGCACCACTCATCTGGTCAACCTGATCGCCGCCGACCCCCGGCGTCGGTCGCTGCCGTACTGGGAGAGTCAGGAGCCGCTGCCACTGCCTGGTGAGGGACCCGGCCCGGACGGCCTCGACGTGCGCTACCGCCAGGCCAAGGATCAGCACGACGCGCTGCAAGCCAGTTCGCCGGTGCTCGCGGCGATGCACGATCGCTACCCCGAAGCGATCGAGGAGGAGGTGGAGCTGCTCGACCTCGATTGCGCGAGCTACGTTCTGGAGTGGTACGCCCGGGTGCCGGCTTGGCGGGATTTCTATCTCGGGCTGGACCAGCACAGACACTACGCGTACATGCGAAAAGTGCTGCAGGCGTTGACGTTCCTGCGAGGCCCGCGCACATGGGTACTGAAGTCACCGCAGCACAGTGAGCAGCTCGGTTCGCTGATGCAGACCTTCCCCGACGCCACCGTCGCCTTCACCCACCGGGATCCGGTCGCGGTGATCCAGTCCACGATCACCATGATGGCTTACCCGGATCGGCTGCGCCGTCGCAGCATCGAACCGGCGTGGTTGCTCGAGTATTGGACCGACCGGGTGCATCGGCTGCTCAGCGCCAGCGTCAACGACCGCGATCTCGTACCCGCCGACCGGCGCATCGATATCGGCTTCCACCATCTGAACGGCAACGAGATCCTGCTGCTCGAGCAGCTGTACGACCGTGCCGGAGTGGAACTGACCAGCGAGGTCCGCGAACGTTTCCAGGGCTACCTCGACAACAACCCTCGTGGCAAGCACGGTCGCATCCGATACGACCTGCCCGGGCACTTCGGCGTCACCGCCGAGGAGTTGCGTACGCACTTCGACTACTACTTCGACGCTTTCGATGTGCGCGTCGAAGGCGCGAATTCATAGCAGCAGTGATCCGAATATTTCTGAAAGGACAATGGCGTGAGTAGCGAACTCGAAACATTGCCGCCGATTCACCTCAGCCGCCCGGGCGCCGACCAGATGGCCGCCGCCACCGCGGAACAGGCAACCGAAGTGGCGCCAGGGATCTGGTGCTCACCGGGACTGAGTAATGCCTACCTGCTGACCACCGACAGCGGCCGCGTGGTGGTCAACACCGGCATGGGCTTCGAATCCCCTGTACACCGTGCCAATTTCGATGCGGTGGATGATTCGCCGATTCATTACGTAGTGCTGACGCAGGGCCACTACGACCACGTCGGTGGCCTCGATCAACTGCGCGATCCCGACACTCTTGTCGTGGCCCAGGCCGATTGGCGGCGCTGGCGCGACGACAACCAGCGGCTCGCCGCCTATCGGGCGAGCAGGAGTTCGTTCGCCTTCACCGAGAAGGTCATGGCGGGCAGAATCGCGACTCAGAACCGTTTCGGCCATGTGCCTGATCAGAGCACCCCGAACGTCGACATCGAGGTGAACGACAATCTGACGCTGACCGTGGGCGGCCGCACGCTGGAGTTCCTGGCCACACCGGGGGGCGAGACCACCGATTCCATGGTCCTGTGGCTGCCGGAAGAGCGGATCTGCCTGTCCGGCAATACCTTCGGCGCACTGTTCGGACACATCCCGAACCTGGTAACCATGCGGGGCGACCGTTACCGCGACGCACTCACAGTGATCGATTCCATCGACCGTGTCCGCGACCTCGACGCCGAAGTCCTTCTGACGGGACACTTCGAGCCCATCGTCGGCGCGGAGCGGATCCGGGCGGAACTCACCCGACTGCGCGACGCTGTCGAATACCTGTGCGACGCGGTCGTCGCGGGAATGAACGCGGGCAAAGACGTCTACACCCTGATGCGCGAGATCACCCTTCCACCTGCCCTGGCGGTAGGGGAGGGCTACGGCAAGGTGTCCTGGAACGTGCGCGCGATCTGGGAGAACTACTCAGGCTGGTTCCATCACCGTTCGACAACCGAGCTCTACGATGTCGCACCCGCCGAAGTAGCCGCCGACCTCGTAGAGATGGCCGGGGCCGACGCTCTGCTCGAGCGGGCGGCAGGCCACCTGGAAGCCGGTCGGCCGGTCCACGCACTCCACCTCGTCGAAGCGATCGTGCAGGTGCAACCCGAGCATCAAGCGGCCAAGGATTTGCTGGTCCGGGCGCACCGAAAGCTGCTGGAGGGCAGCACGAACTTCTGGGAATCGGCGTGGCTCACCAAGCAGATCGGGATCCACTCGTGACCAACGACATCCATTTCGACTTCACCGGAACCAAGGTTCTGGTCACCGGTGGGACCAGTGGTATCGGACACGCCACCGCGCTGCTGTTGCGCGACGCGGGCGCAGATGTCATCGTGACCGGAACCCGGTCGGACGCGGCGGAGTACGACGCCGACCTGACTGGTGTGGACTACCGGCGATTGGTTCTCACCGACGAGGAGTCGATCGACGAGCTGGTCACCGGTATCTCGACCCTCGACGTTCTGATCAATAACGCCGGTGCCAACTTCCCCGGCGGGCTCGACGAGAGGTCGCCCGAAGGTTTCGAACGCTCAGTGGCACTGAACTTGATCGGCACCTACCGAGTGACACTGACGCTTCGGGAGAAGCTGGCCGCGTCCACCACGGCGGGTGGCGGCTGCGTGATCAATCTGGCTTCGATGGCCGCGCTGCGCGCCGTGCCGATCGTGCCGGGGTATGGGGCGGCCAAGGCGGGCGTTATCAGCCTCACGCGCAACCTCGCCGTTGCCTGGGCGGGTGAGGGGATACGGGTCAACGCTGTCGCGCCGGGAACGATTCGGACCCCGATGACGGCGCCGATGCGCCCCGAGACCGCCGCCGCGGAACTCGCGCACATACCTGTCGGGCGTTTCGGCGCTGTCGACGAGATCGCCCCCACTATCGCGTTCCTGTGCACAGCGCAGAGCTCGTACACCAGCGGTGCGGTCTTCGTCGTCGACGGCGCGTCCGACTGCGTCTGACGATCCGACCCGCGACCTCGGAGCGTCGCATTCAATCGAAATCACTGGAGTCACCATGACGACCCTGGTCCACGACGAGCACCCCACGGGTCTCACCCACCTGCAGCGGCTGGAAGCCGACAGCATCCAGATCATCCGTGAGGCAGTCGCCGAGAGCGAGCGTCCTGTGATGCTGTACTCGATAGGCAAGGACAGCTCGGTCCTGCTGCATCTGGCGCGCAAGGCGTTCCGGCCTTCGCGTTTGCCCTTCCCACTCCTGCACGTCGATACCACCTGGAAATTCCAGGCTATGTACGCCTTCCGCGACGCGGTTGCCGCCGAACCCGATCTCGATTTGATCGTGCACCGCAATCCCGACTGTGTCGCTCAGGGCATCAACCCCTTCGACCACGGGTCGGCTCTGCACACCCAGATGTGGAAGACCGAAGGGCTAAAACAGGCCCTGGACGAGTACGGCTTCGATCTCGCCTTCGGCGGAGCGCGTCGCGACGAGGAGAAGTCCCGGGCCAAGGAGCGGGTGTTCTCCATTCGCTCCGAAATGCACCGTTGGGACCCGAAACGGCAGCGCCCCGAGCTGTGGCGGCTCTACAACGCGAGCAAACGCCCGGGCGAGAGCGTGCGCGTCTTCCCGCTGTCGAACTGGACCGAACTCGACATCTGGCAGTACATCCACCGTGAGCAGATTCCGCTCGTCCCTTTGTATTTCGCGGCGCCCCGGCCGGTGGTGGAGCGTGACGGGACGCTGATCATGGTCGACGACGATCGGATGCGGCTGCAGCCAGGGGAACAACCGCAGCACCGCATGGTGCGCTTCCGGACCCTGGGTTGCTACCCACTCAGCGGCGCGATTCCCAGCACCGCGACCACTCTTCCCGCCATTGTGCAGGAAATGTTGCTGACCACCAGCTCCGAGCGGCAAGGCCGGATGATCGACCACGACGGTTCGGCGTCGATGGAGAAGAAGAAGCAAGAGGGTTACTTCTGATGGCGCACACCACCGACGACCTCGTCTCAACCGACATCGAAGAGTATCTGCGCCGCCACGAGCGCAAGTCGCTGTTGCGGTTTCTCACCTGTGGCAGCGTCGACGACGGCAAATCGACGCTGATCGGCCGTCTGCTCTACGACAGCAAACTCGTCTTCTCCGATCACCTCGCTCAGCTGGAGCAAGACTCCCGAACCGTCGGAACCCAGAACGGCGAACTGGATTTCGCGCTACTGGTGGACGGATTGGCCGCCGAGCGCGAACAGGGCATCACCATCGATGTCGCCTACCGCTTCTTCTCCACCCAGAAGCGTAAGTTCATCGTCGCCGACACTCCCGGACACGAGCAGTACACCCGCAACATGGTCACCGGCGCCTCGACCGCCGACGCCGCGGTGATCCTCGTCGATGCCCGCAAGGGGCTCCTGACGCAGACCCGTCGACACAGCTTCCTGGTTTCGCTGCTCGGCATCCGCCACATCGTGCTCGCGGTGAACAAACTCGATCTGGTCGGCTACTCGCAACAACGGTTCGACGAGATCGAGGCCGACTATCGCGAGTTCGCCGCCGGCATCGGCCTCACCGAAATCACCTGCATTCCGATCTCGGCGCTGCGGGGAGACAACATCACCGAGACCAGCGCCGATACACCCTGGTATACCGGGCCCACGCTCGTGGGCCACCTCGAATCGCTTCCGGTCGACGATGACGTCAGCGGCGGGCCGTTCCGACTGCCGGTGCAGTGGGTCAACCGGCCCGACCTCGACTTCCGCGGCTACAGCGGCCAGATCGTCGGCGGCTCTGTCCGTCCCGGCGACCGCGTTCGGGTCCTGCCTTCCGGACGTGACAGTACGATCGCCCGCGTGGTCACCGCGGATGGTGACCTCGACCTCGCCGTCGCCGGCCAGTCCGTCACAGTCGTACTCGCCGACGAGATCGATGTCAGCCGCGGGGACGTCCTGGCAGCCGCGAGCGCACCCCCCGAGGTCGCCGATCAGTTCGAAGCGCATCTGGTGTGGATGAGCGAGCGCCCGATGCTTCCCGGCCGCACCTATGAGATGAAGCTGGCCACCAGCGGCGCCGTTGCCCAGGTGGCCCGGCCGAAATACACGATCAACGTCAATACCCTCGAGCACACCGCCGCGCGCGCCCTGAGACTCAACGAGATCGGGGTCTGCGATCTGCATCTGGATCGGCGAATCCCCTTCGACCCGTACACGGCGAACCGGGACATGGGTGGATTCATTCTCATCGACCGGCTCACCCGCGACACCGTGGCAGCGGGGATGCTGAAGTTCGCGTTGCGCCGGGCCGGCAATATTCATTGGCAGCACGTCGACATCGATAAGCAGGTGCGAGCGCAGGCGAAAGGACAGCAACCCGCGGTCGTATGGTTCACCGGATTGTCCGGCGCGGGCAAGTCGACCATCGCGAATCTCGTCGAGAAGCGCCTGCACGAGCAGGGGTTCCACACCTACCTGCTCGACGGAGACAACGTCCGGCACGGTCTCAGCGCCGATTTGGGATTCACCGACGCCGACCGGGTCGAGAACATCCGCCGGGTGATCGAGGTCGCCAGGTTGTTCGCCGACGCCGGACTCATCGTCCTGACCTCGTTCATCGCACCGTTCCTCGCCGAGCGCGATCTCGCACGCGAACGCGTCGGCGCCGAGGACTTCTTCGAAGTGCACGTCGATGCTCCACTCGAGGTCGTCGAGTCCCGTGACCACAAGGGGCTGTACGCCAAGGCGCGCCGCGGTGAGTTGACCAACTTCACCGGCATCGATTCCCCATATGAGGTACCGGAATCCCCGGAGCTGCGGCTGGACTCCGGCGGAGCACACACCCCGGAAGCTCTTGCCGAGCAGGTCATCGATCTGTTGCGAACAGCCGGAAAACTCGATCCGGACAGAGCGCGGTAGATGGAGATGGACGACCACGCTGTTGCCGCTGAGGCGGCGTCGCAAGTCGGCCGGCGGTTGTTGGCCATTCGGGAGCAGGGCGGCGCCGCGGGTGACCGGCACGGCAACGAACTGTTGCTCGAATACCTCCATCGCCTACGCCCCGACGACGCGGTCCTGTCCGAGGAGAGCCCCGACGATCGCTCCCGGCTGGACCGACGACGCGTCTGGGTCATCGACCCGCTCGACGGCACTCGTGAATACGGGGAACCGCCGCGCACCGATTGGGCGGTGCACGTTGCGCTCGCGGTCGACCATGTTCCGGTGGCGGGGGCTGTCGCTCTGCCGGGAGCCGGGCTCGTTCTGCACACCGGTGAACCTCCGGCGCCGCCATCCCGGTCGGCGGGTCCTCTGCGTATCGCCATCTCACGTAGCCGCCCGTCCGAGTTGGTGCGCCGCGTCGTCACCGAGCTGTCGGCGATCCCCGTGCCGATGGGGTCGGCCGGGGCGAAGGCGATGGCCGTGGTGCAAGGCGCCGCCGATGCCTACCTGCACTCCGGAGGCCAGTACGAGTGGGATTCCTGCGCCCCTGTCGCGGTCGCCGCCGCTGCGGGCCTGCACGTCTCCCGTCTGGACGGCACTACGCTGCGTTACAACCAGCCGGACCCGTACCTGCCCGATCTGCTGATCTGCCGACCCGAGTTCGTCGAGATCATCGTCGGGGCCGTCCGGACCGAGCCAGCCCGGCCGTGAATCGTGGCGACGCCACAGTTTGAGGGCCATTCGCGTCGTCCCAGGCGAACGGCGCGGAACCCTCTCACTGAGTGGGAATCTCCGAACGTCGCCGATCCGGCGCTGACGATACTGGGCGCGATCGAGTTGACGAGGATGGCTGGGAGGCCCCACCTGCTCGTTGCTGTGCGGTGTGCGTCGCCTCCCGATGAAGCCGCTTCGCCGGCCGCTTTGACGCGAATCGGCTCGTCCCGCTCTCGCGCATCACCGCAGCCCTCGATCGAGCGGCGGTATTGATCGCCGGTATTACGGAATAGGAGTGTTATATGTCGGACGTCGGAAGTGTCCACCCGGAACAGATGGCAGCGGTCGCCGAGTGGGATTACGAAGCCGATGTGGTCGTCGTCGGTTACGGAGTCGCCGGGGTCAGTGCGGCGATCGAGGCAGCCCGTGCGGGTGCTGACGTCCTGGTGCTCGAGCGCACCGGCGGGTGGGGCGGAGCGGCGGCGCTGTCGGGTGGGTTCATCTATCTCGGCGGAGGCACTTCGCTGCAGAAGGCGCTCGGCTTCGAGGACACGCCCGAGAACATGGAGAAATTCATGACGGCCGCCCTCGGGCCCGGCGTCGACGAGGCGAAGATCCACGATTACTGCCAGGGCAGTGTGGAGCACTTCGAGTGGCTGGTCGCGCAGGGTGTCCCTTTCAAAGAGGAGTTCTGGGGCGAACCGGGCTGGGAGCCGCCTGCCGACCAGGGGCTGATGTTCTCCGGCGGCGAGAACGCCGCGCCGTACAACACCATCGCAACCCCGGCGCCGCGCGGCCACCTTCCTCAGATGGCGGACAAGCACACCGGTGAGAAGGGGGGCGGCTACATGCTCATGAAGCCGCTCACCGATATGGCCGAGTCACTGGGTGTGCGCGCCGAGTACGACCTTCGTCTGCAGCGCCTGATCGTCGGTGACGGCGGTCGTGTCGTCGGCGTCGCCGCCAAGCGCTACGGCAGGCTCGTCCATATTCGCGCCCGCCGGGGTGTGGTGCTGGCGACCGGTAGCTTCGCCTACAACCAGCAGATGGTCGAGGCGTACACACCGCTGCTGATCAACCGGCCCGCGGCTGCCATCGAGGAGCACGACGGCATCGGCATCCGGGTCGCCCAAGCGCTCGGTGCTCAGCTGGCCCACATGGATGCCATCGAAGTTGCCATCTTCGCCGACCCGCAGATGATGGCGCGCGGAATCCTGGTCAACGGGCGCGGTCAGCGATACATCCCCGAGGACTCCTATCCCAGTCACATCGGGCAGGCGACGCTGATCCGTCAGAGCAACCAGGCATTCCTGATCATCGACGAGTCCGCGCTGGAGGAGTCGCAGGACACGGTTTCCACGACCGCGGCGATGCGCAGTGAGCCGCCCACGTGGGTAGCGGAGTCCGTGGAAGAGCTGGAGTCCGAGATCGGCTTCCCCGCCGGGGTTTTGCAGGCGACCGTGGAGGTCTACAACCGTCATGCCAAGGACGGCGCCGACCCGCTGTTGGGCAAGAAGTCCCAGTGGGTCAAGCCGATCGGGACGCCCCTGGCCGCCTACGACCTGCGCAATCGCACGGGCGGCTTCACCCTCGGCGGTTTGAGGACCGATCTCGACTCGCGGGTTCTGCATGTGTCCGGGGAGCCCATTCCTGGTCTTTTCGCTGCGGGGCGCTGCACTTCCGGCATCGCCGCAGGAGGTTACGTCAGCGGCGCTTCGCTCGGCGACGGCAGCTTCTACGGCCGCCGGGCCGGCCGCGCGGCCGCTGGATCCTGAGGCACAGGGCACTCCGAGAGACCAGCGGGGCGGTGGGCATGCGCCACCGCCCCCGGCCGCGGGATGTCCGCAGTGTCGCTGTGGCACTGCCGAAGAAGCAGTTCCAGAAACAGCCGAGACACGCCGCGGGACCGGCACGTAACGATATGGACAGAGAGGCACATGCGACTCGAGGGACAGGTCGTCGCCGTCACCGGCGCCGGCAACGGAATCGGGCGGCACACAGCGCTGCGACTACTCGAACGCGGAGCACGCGTCGCACTGATCGACGTGCAGGAGGGTTGGCTGCGGGAAACTCGCTCGCTGGCCGGGCCGCGGGGCAATCGGGTGTCGCTGCATGCCGCCGATGTCACTGACGGGTCCGCGGTGGACGCGTTGCCCGCCGCGGTCATCGCCGCACACGGGCAGATCGATGCGCTGATCAATGTCGCGGGCATCATTCACCCGTTCGCTCCGGTCACAGACCTCGACCGCAGCCGGATCGAACGGGTCATGCAGGTCAATTTCTGGGGCACGGTCAACATGTGCCTGGCATTCTTGCCCGAACTGCGGCAACGGCCGCAAGCCGGGCTGGTCAACATCTCGAGCCTGTCCGCGCTGGTCCCCTTTGCGGGTCAGACCTTCTACAGCGCTACCAAGGGAGCTGTCAAACAGTTCAGCGAAGGTCTGTACCAGGAACTCTTGGACACGAATGTCGCTGTCACCACAGTTTTTCCCGGCAATATCAGCACCGCCCTGACCGGTAACTCCGGAGTCGAGATGATCGACACCGGTGGTCGCAAGGTTCCGGTCACGACACCTGAGCGAACCGCGGAGTCGATCGTCGCGGGCCTGGAGAAGGGCAGCTTCCGCGTACTCGTCGGCCGGGATGCCAGCCTGCTGGATCGGCTTGCGCGGCTCGCACCTCGGCGCGCGGCGGACATTGTCGCCAAACAGATGAAAAGCGTGCTCTGACCATACCGGTCGACTGACCTTGCATCGTCCACCGCCGGTGGAGTCGGCCGGGCATTCCAAATAGACCTGGTCCAGAAGATGTGCTTGCCGAGGCTGGTGACGGCGGCGAGAGGGGCGTGGCCGCTCGGCGACGGATGACCGGACATGGGGCGGGGGCGTTCTCCCACTGCCGCCCCCGCATCGTGTCGAGCGAGTCCCTCGGGCAGTAGCCCGCTCGAACGACGACCGGGACATTCGCGCGATCCCCCGGCCATCCTGGCTACCGGCGTCCAGGGGCCTTCGGCGACTGTGCACGGGCGCGGGAAGAGCGCGGGAGTGGAGACAACTGGCCCGTTTGTTGCCTCGTTGTGCTTAGGCGCGTGAATTGGGGTGGGTCCTAGCTCGGATGAGCGGTAGCGAGCGCGAAGACTCTTACAACTAGCACGAGATAGTTGTGGGCGTATCCTCTCACCGGTCGTGTGCTCATGCGTTCAGCGGCGCTCCGAGTACGGCGATATCGCCGAGTTCGATTCGGACGTCGAAGCGGCGGTGGGTGATTCGCCAGCCCTCGGGGGTCCTCCGCAGCCGGTCGTAATAGGTGCCGATGGACTCGTACGGTTGCAGATTCGCGCGCTCACCCGCGCCGATGTGCACTACGCGGATGTAGCAACTGGACTGCGCCTCGTCGCCATCTACGGTGATGCGGTGGTTGCCCAGCAGGTGTTGCGAGGGGCCGCACGGGTCGAGATAGCCGGAGATGATCCGGATGAGTTTCGAACGGCCTTCGACCTGGAAGCCGCCGTAGTCGCCGGACGCGTCGGGGTGGAAGACCTCCTCGAGCAGCGGCCAGTCACGGGTGTCGAGTGCGTAGCTGTAGCGGTTCAGCACATCGATGATGGCTTGATGGTCGGAATGATCGGGCATGGTGGCAGGTCCTTTCCGTGCGGTGCCGTCCCCCTCGTCGCAGCTCGTTCATGACAGCAAGCCGGGCAGCGCGTGCACACCGCCCGTTCCGCTCGTCGGGAGGAGAACCACCCGGCTCGCCGGTGCTCCCGCTGAATGGGAGCGCGGCGCTCGGGGAGTGATGCGGGCCCTATCGTCCTGACATGCCAAGTCCTTGTGACCCAGTTCACGCGTGAGTTCCAGCTCGCGCGTACCGGTTCCGCCGTCAGCGGAGCCGTCGAAATCGGTCACCGCTTCCCCGGAAGGCCCAGACAATGACCAATCCCGTCGACACCGTCGCTGCCGCCGTCACCGCCGCCGGCGCCACGACCTTCGAGGCCCGCAGGGTTTCGAGCGGATACTCGTGGCCGGAGTGCCCGCGGTGGCACGAGGGCACCTTCTGGTTTTCGGACATGTACACCGGAACTCTCAAGACGCTCGACGCCGACGGCAACGCCACCGTCGTTGTCGACGCGACCGGCCGCGCCTCGGACACCGATGTCCCGATCGTGCTCGGTGGGTTCGGCTGGCTGCCCGACGGCCGCCTGATCGTGGTGTCCATGCACGAGAAGCTGGTGCTGGTGCACGGTGGCGGCGACCCCGGCGACCTGTCGGTGTACGCCGATATCTCGCAGTACTGTTCGGCCGCCGCCAACGACATGGTGGTCGACGCCGACGGCCGCGCCTACATCACCCAGCTCGGCTTCGACCTCTTCAAAGGCGAAGAGCCGAAGCCGTCGCCGCTCGTGGTGGTGGAGCCGGACGGCACTGTCGGCACCCCGGAGAAGGTGGGTCCGCTGCTGTGCGCCAACGGCATCGCGATCAGCGCCGACGGCACCAAGGTCTACACCGCCGAGGTCATGGCCTTGAAGATCACCGTGATCGACCGCGCCGCGGACGGCACCCTCTCCAACCCACGGGATTTCGCCTCCTGCCCGTTCATGCCCGACGGCATCGGTCTCGATGCCGAAGGCGGCGTGTGGGCGGCGTTGCCGGGCGGCGGCTACGTCGCGCGCTTCACCGAGCAGGGCCTCACCGACGCGGTCCCCATGCCGCTGGACAACGGTATCGCCTCGGCCTGCCTGCTCGGCGGTCCGGACCGGAACACGCTCTACATGACGGTCGGCTTCGAGGTCTTCGACTTCGAAAAGTCGGCGCGGGAGGCCCTGGGCAGCATCTGGGTTGCCGATGTGGCGCACCGCGGTGGCGACACCCGCCCCTGATCCGACCGACACAGCCAGGAACACGAGGAAAAGACAATGGCAACTCTGGATTTCAGCGATCGCGTCGTGATCGTGACCGGCGCGGGCCGCGGCATCGGCCGGGCGAACGCGCTCCTGCTCGCGTCCCGTGGCGCCGCTGTGGTGGTGGGCGACCTGGGCGCTCGCACAGACGGTTCGGGTGTAGAGGGTGACGATCCGGCCGCGGCCGTCGCCGCCGAGATCACCGCCGCAGGCGGCAAGGCCGTCGCCTGCACCGCCGACGTGTCCACCGAGGAGGGCGCACGCGCCCTGGTCGACGCCGCCGTGTCGTCGTTCGGCGCGATCAACGCCGTCGTCAACAACGCCGGCATCGTCCGCGCGGCACCGTTCCGCGAGGTGCCGGACGAGGAGTACCAGCGCCACCTGGACGTGCACTACTTCGGCGCGATGCGGCTGTGCCGCGCGGCCTGGCCGCACCTGCTCGAGGCCGCGGCTCCGCGCGTGGTCAACACCATCTCGCAGGCGATGCTCGGCAACCCGGGGATGTCGCACTACGGCGGTTCCAAGGGCGCGCTGTTCGGCCTGACCCGCAACCTCGCGCTCGAGGGCCTGGAGGTGGGCATCAACGTGAACGCCATCGCCCCCGGCGCGAGCACGCGGATGCTCGAGGCCGCCGCCGACACGCTGACGCCGGAGATCATGGAGTACATGCGCACGGCGATGCTGCCCGAGCACATCGCCCCGGTCGTGGCCTATCTGGTCCATCCCGACTGCCAGGTCACCGGCGAAGTGTTCAACGTGGCCGGCGGCATCGTGAACCGGCTGGCCCTGGTCAACACCGTCGGCATCCACGATCCCTCGCTCACCGTCGAGACCGTGGCGGAGCAGTTCGAGCAGATCATGGCGATCACGCCGCAGGCCGTGCCGCAAGTCGTCGCCCCGGCCCAGCTGCCGGTCTCCTGAGTCCCGACGTCCCCTTGGAGAGCCATCACATGAGTACAACCGAGACAGCGGCCACTGAATACCCCTTCGGTGCGGTCACTCCGGAGGAAGCGTCCGCTCGGTACCACGCCATAGCCGCGGATCGTCCGATGACGAAGATGACGTTGCCGTTCGGCGGAGACGCCTGGATCATCCACCGCAATGCAGCGGCGCGGCAGATGCTGAGCGACCCCCGGTTCGTGCGTGAGCCGTTCCGCACCGGTGAGCGCGTGACCCCCTACTTCGTGGAGTTCCCGGACTTCTTGCGGACCACTCTGCAGTTCGAGGATCCGCCGCATCACACCAAGCTGCGCAAGCTGGTGCAGCGCTCGATCTCGCCGAAGCGAGTGAAGGCCATGCGCGATTCGGCGGTGGAGTTTGCCAATCATCTGATCGACGAGATGGTCGCGAAGGGCGCGCCGACCAATTTGGTGCACGATTACGCGGTGGCGCTGCCGATCCAGATGCTGGCAAACCTGCTCGGTGTGCCGCCGGAGGACCGGCCCAAGTTCCAGAAGTGGAGCTCGTCGACCCTCGCCGTGGCGAACATGCCCGAAGAAGAGGTCGTCGCCAACATGACCGAGCTGGTCGTGTACATGATGGGGCTGATCGAGGAACGTCGGAAGAACCCGCGCGAGGATCTGCTCAGCGATCTGGCCAACGCCCGCGACAAGGACGACAGCCTCACCGACGCCGAGATCTTGCCGATCGCGCTGGTGCTCATCATCGGCGGCTTCGACAACACGGCGAACTTCATTTGCGCCGGTGTGTTGTCGCTGCTGCGCAACCGCGATCAACTCGAGCTCTTTCTGCAGGACCCGGACGGCATTGCGCCGACCGCGGTCGAGGAGATCCTCCGGCACGGACGAATGGCGCTCGGCGAAACTGTCATCGGTTCCGGCGCGCTCGTTCCGTTCGTCGCCACCGAGGACCTCGAACTGGACGGTCAGCTGGTCGCCCGGGGTGAAGCGGTGCTCGTCGATCCGGCCGGTGCCAATCACGACGGGGTGGCCCTCGAACGTGACGAAGTCTTCGATATCCGTCGCAGCAATAATCCCCACCTGACCCTCAGCTACGGCCTGCACCATTGCCTGGGGGCGCCGCTGGCCCGTATGGAGATGCAGGTCGGCCTTGCCGAGCTGTTCAAGCGCCTGCCGGGGCTGAAGCTCGAGGGGGAGGCCGTCGTCGACATGGACAATCTGACCCAGCCGGTCGTCGATCTGCCGGTCAGCTGGTAGGAGCAGCGATGCCGAAAGTGTTCTACACCCAGCCCGACGGCGTGGTGAAGGTCGTCGACGGCGTCGCCGGCGACTCGGTCATGTCGACCGCTGTACGGAACGGCGTGAACGGCATCGTGGGCCAGTGCGGTGGCACGCTGTCGTGTGCCACGTGCCACGTCTACCTCGATCAAAAGGAGCTTGTGTTCTTTCCGGCGCCCACCGAGGACGAGGACGACATGCTGGACTGCACGGCATCGGACCGGCAGGACAACTCACGCCTGTCCTGCCAGCTCGAATTGTCGGAGGGGATCGACCTGCACGTGACCATCCCCGAGGAACAGGTCTGAACGATGACCGCAGCGCAGGACATTCCTGGTGCGGAGGCGTCGGCGCCGCACAGCGTCGTGGTCGTCGGGGCCTCGCACGCCGGTGTGCAGCTCGCCGATCGCCTCCGCGCCGAGGGCTACACCGGAGAGATCACACTGATCTCGCACGAACCACACCTTCCGTACCAGCGGCCACCGCTGTCCAAGGCATGGCTGAAGGGCGAGGCGAACAGTGACTCGGTGCTGTTGCGCGGCGCCGCCCACTATGCGGACCAGAAGATCGAACTGATCACCGGGGCGCGGGTGGAGAAACTCGAGCGGACCCCGGCGGGAGTACAGGTGGAGTTCTCCCGGGACCGCGAGCGCCTCATCCGGCGGTTCGACCGGCTGGTGCTGGCGACGGGGGCGCGAGCGCGGCGGTTGACGCTGCCGGGCGCGGACCATCCCGACGTGTTGGTGTTGCGCGACTTGGACCACGCCCGGTCGCTCGCCACCCGGGTGCAGGCCGGGCCCATGGTCGTCGTCGGCGGCGGGTTCGTCGGCTTGGAGGTCGCCGCCACCGCGCGGGCACTCGGGGCGCAGGTAACGGTGATCGAGGCGGGCGAGCGGCTGCTCGCTCGCGCGGTGGGCCCGGACACGGCCGGTGTCCTGCTCGCCGCCCATCGCGCGATGGGCACCGAGGTCGTGCTGGGCGCGGATCCGGTGGAGATCCTGCACGGGGACAACGGGATTCGTGCGGTGCGGTTCGACGACGGCCGTGAGATACCGGCAGTGACCGTGCTGGTGGGGATCGGGGCAGAAGCGCGCACCGAGCTGGCCGAGCAGTTAGGGCTGGAATGCGACGGCGGAATCGTCGTCGACGAGCGGTGCCTGGCCTCCGACGGGTGGACGCTGGCGGTGGGTGACTGCACCACTCACGTATCCTGCACCGGCAGCCGCTACCGGCTCGAGTCGGTGGACAACGCGGTCGAGCAGGCCAATACCGCAGCGGCGGTATTGCTGGGCAGGGCGGTCCCGAATCGGGCCGCCCCGTGGTTCTGGTCCGATCAAGGCGATCACAAGTTGCAGATCACGGGTCTCATCGGTGGCCACACTTCGATGCTGGTGCGGGTGGACCCGGATCGCCCGCGTCGCCGGGTCGCGCTGTACTTCACCGATGACGTGCTGGTCGCCGCCGAATGCTTGAATTCTCCGGCAGACTTTGTGGCATTGCGCTCGGCACTCGGCAGGGGCCATCGTCCCGGTCCAGAGGTTCTGTCCGACAACACCATTCCGCTCAAGAAGCTCCTGGCGCCGGTGCGCGGCTGAGCATCGGGCACGAGGAGACACCGGCCCCGGAGCATCCGCTCCGGGGCCGGTGTCATGTTGTCGTGCCGGTTACGCCTGCCGGAAACGCGCCGCCACCAGTGCGCCGACCTCGGCCATCGCCGCCCGAGCGCGGGCGACCGAGGCGGTCTGCATGGCGAAGCCATGGCCTACGCCCGGGTAGCGCAGCTGTGCGGTGGGCACGCCGGCGTCCCTGAGCCGGTCACCGTAGGCCTCGACGGCGTCGCGGATCGGATCGCCGTAGCCGACGGCGATGATGGCCTGCGGCAGATCCGCGAGCGAATTCGCCAGCGCGGGTACGCCATAGGCGTCGTCGGCGGCTGGATCCTCGCCCAGATACAAGTCCTTCATCCAGTCGATGTCCGCAGCGGTGAGAAAGGGGGAATCGCCGAACTCGCGCATCGACGGACGCTCTGTGCGTCGTTCGACGCCGGGATAGAACAGCACCTGCTGGGTGATGGCCGGCCCGGCCAGGTCCCGGCTGCGCAGCGCGGTCGCCGCTGCCAGGCCGCCGCCCGCACTGTCGCCGCCGACGCCGATACGGGCGGCGTCGACGCCCCAAGCCGCGGCGTTCTCGCTCACCCAGCCCAGTGCCGCGTACGCCTCGTCGTTGGCGACGGGGTAGCGGTGCTCGGGTGCGAGCCGGTACTCGACGTTGAACACCACCGCACCGGTGGCGTGGGCGACATCGCGGGCGAGCCGGTCGAAGGAGCGCAGCGTGCCCATGATCATGCCGCCGCCGTGGAACCAGACGAGTGCGGGCGCCCCCGTCTTCGGGGCCGCGTACGGGCGATAGACGCGCAGCGGAATCGTGCCGTGTGGACCATCGACCACCGCGTCGTGTACCGCCGCCATCTCCGGGCCGGGCGGGCGCACGATGGACTCGAGCGAACGTCGGGCCGCCTCGACACCGACGGTGCGCGCCGGAGCCGCGGCGTTGCGCTCGATCCGTTCGACGAGCACGGCGACATCGGGATCCCAGGCGAAACGGTACGGCGGATGCTCGGTCGGAACAGTCACTGCTCTACTCCTCGGGAACGGTGGGATCGGCCGGGTGAGCCGTAGCTGTGCGCGTGGCGCGCAACATGATCCCGGTGCTCGTCTCCCCACCTCGGCGGTGCTCGTTCATCAACTCGACGAGCCGCTCGTTGTCGTGGCGGGCGAGCGCTTCGATCATCTGGTCGTGTTCGGCCACCACGCGGGCGCGGGCGGCCGGGTCGTAGAGGTAGGCGGCGTGGTAGGGCATGGCCAGCGTCCACAACCGCCGTATTTCGGCGACCACCAGGTTCAGTGGCGATCGCTCGAAGATCGCGAAGTGGAAGGCGTGGTTGTGCAGCCGCATGGCGAGCACGTCGCCTTGCTCGGCGGCGGAGACCACCAGTTCGGCGGCCCGGCTGACCTCGGCGAGGGCGGCTTCTGAAAACGGCGGCAGCGACCGCAGCACCTCGGGCTCGAGCGCGGCACGCATGAGGTAGATCTGGTCGAAGTCCGACTGTTGTAGACGCGCCACTGTGTAGCCCACGTTGGGCTCGTGCTCGACCAAACCCTCGGCGGTGAGATGGCGCAGCGCCTCCCGGATCGGCAACCGGCTGACGCCGAGCCGCTCGGCCATCAGGACTTGGCGGATCGGCTGGCCGGGCAGCAATTCCCCGGACACGATCAGGCGCTCGATTTCCTGGACGACTCGGCCGGTGGCCCGTCCGACGTCCCGCACTCCATCCGTTGCCGTGTTCTCGGCTCGCTCGCTCACGGGTCTCCGAAGATACCAGCTGCCCGCAGCGCTGCGATCCGCTCGGCGCTGTAGCCCATGGCGCTCAGCACGTCCGCGGTGTCGGCGCCGCGCGGCACCGCGGGGCGCGGGGTGCGGTGCGGTGATCGGCTCAGCTTGACCGGTACACCGACACCTCGATAGTCCTTCGTCTCGAGGAACAGGCCGCGATGGCGCGTCTGCGGGGCCTGTAGCGCCTCGTCCACGGTGTTGACCGGCGCGGCGGCCACGCCGGCCTGCTCGAGTCGCAGGGCCAGTTCCTTCCGCGACCACGGTGCGATCCGTCCGGCGAGGATCGCGACGAGTTCCTTACGGTGGGCGTAGCGCTGCCCGTTGAGTTCCTAACGGATGTCAACTCAGTAGAGTCTTCTCGCTGCTGCGTTGTGTGGCTCGGTGCGTCGTGAGGTCGAAGCACCCGCTCGGCCGGTCGTGCGTCGCGTGACCCGGATTTCGGCAG
>NZ_VUOT01000056.1:0-25264 GCF_009829295.1 Nocardia sp. CY15 | reverse complement strand
CCGACACCGGCAACCACCCCACCACCCCCGACGACCCACCCGCCACACCCCCACCCGACGCCGCCGCCAACACCTCCGGCGCCCGCGGCGCCGACACCCCCACCGGCGACTGCACCCCCGAACCACTCACCACCACACCAGCAACAACCAAAGCCGACACCGTTATCGGAGCAGATACACGCATTCGGCCACACCCAATCCCTCGACGTCGTCCGCGTCTCGGACGGATACATCCGTACGGGACAACGGAGTCCTTCTGCCGGGCCGAATCCTCGACCCCGGCCCACTCCTATAAGAGAGCGAACCTGCGATAACATATGGTACACAATACCGAGTAAATCGCGGGTGAGATCGTGAAATTCGCAGTAACTTAATGCCTGCGCGGCCACCCTCGATCCAGAGTACCGGTCCGCGCGGCCACACGCCCGTGCCCGTTTCGACGGGTGTCGCCACAGGCAACGGCGCGCGAACCCGGTTGTCGCCCAGAGCAGGTCGGCCGGTATGTCAGCTATCCCTCCGCGAAATAGACCGGCTCCGATGACGCCGCGACCACGCCACCCCTCTCGCCGAGATGCCGTCGAGACCGTCCCGCGGACGCTGACTCCGGCCCGAACACCCACATGCCCGCCCGGGAAAACACTGTGGTCGAACGCTTCCCGCCCGGATCATCGCGGGACCACAGCGCGCCCGATCGTGGCGTCAGTTGGTCGCTCCCCATGGGCAGGGTGGATCACACCGTTGCTGTTGTCCGGCGGTAGAAGTCGATCTGGTCGGCCACCACACGACTCCGGAGGCTGGGGTCGGTGTAGAAGCTGAAGTGGGTACCGGGGTAGACGCGCAGTTCGCCTCGCGGCGCACGGTCGGCCAACTCTCGGGTGATGTTCAGCGGCGTCTCCTGGTCCTCGGCGGCGACGCAGACCAACAAGGGACAGGCCAGGCCGGCCGCCGCTTCGGCGGGGCGATAGCGCATCATCCCCAGCAGTCCCCTGGGCGCGATGCTGTTGCGCCACAAGGTCTCCCGCCCACCGGTGAGAGTCCGAATATGCTGGTCGGCCTCGGGAGTCGCGGTCACGGCGAGTTCTCCCGGCCGTCCCACCATGGGGATGTAGTAGGGCCGCAGACCCAGCTTCCCCCGTAGGGCATCCCAGACGATCGCGCCCAGCAGGCTCAGCGTGTCAGCGGTCGACCGCCCCTCGACCTTCTTCGGAAATCCGTTGAAGGGAATCTGCGCTACCACTGCCGCGATCCGGGAATCGCTGGCGGCCACGGTGATCGCGTGCGCGCCACCCAGCGAGTTGCCCCAGAGCAGCACCCTGCCGGGGTCGACGCGCTCGTGGGCTCGGGCGCAGGCCACGGCGGCGCGGATATCGGCGAGTTGGCCACCGATGTCGGGCAGCTGGCGTGGCTCGCCGTCGCTCTCACCGAAGCCTCGATAGTCGAAGACCAGCGCAGCGAAGCCCTCGGCAGCGAAGCGCTCGGCGTAGTCGAAGAGGCGGTCCATCGTCCCGCTGAAGCCGTGGCAGAGCACCACGCACGGCGCTGGTCCGGTATCGGCGGGCAAGTAGAGGTAGCCGGCGCACCGGACGCCTGCGGCGGTGAACGACACCTTGGTTCGCATACAGATCATCCCAACGGCAATAGACTGACTGTCGGTAAGTACTCTAACGAAGAAACTGACCGCAGGTAAGTGAACTCATGACATCCGAGCGGATACTGGAGGCGGCGCGCGTCCTCTTCGCCGCCCGCGGCTACCGCGCCACCTCCATGCAGGCCATCGCGGACGAGGTGGGTATCACGAAGGCCGCCCTCTACTACCACTTCGATTCCAAGGACGAGATCCTTCACCAGCTCACGGTGCCGCTGCTGGACGAATTGGAGGCGGTACTGGCCCAGGCCGAGTCGTGCGACAGTGCCGAGGAGGTGCGCTGGCGGGCGATCGAGGGCTATGTCGACGTGCACCTGCGTCACCGCCACACGCTCACCATGCTGGTGAAGGACATGACGCTGCTGGTGCAGGCGCCGGTCGCCGACCGCTTCCGCGCCGCGATCGCCCTGGCCAACGAGCTGGTGGCCGGTCCGGGCGGCGGACTCGAGCAGCGGGTGCGAGCCTCGCAGGTGGTAGCCGGGCTGGCCGACCCGGTAGTGCTGTTCCGCGGCGAACCGGCCGACCGTCTGCGAAGCCTGATCCTGGACGGCGCCGGGGCGCTGCTGGGCAGACCGGCCGAACCCCGGACGCGCGGGCGCGCCCGGGGACGCAACGGCGGACGACGCGCCCTACTCGGCGAAGAGCAGATCCTGCAAGCAGGCGCCCTGTACGCCGAAGGGCACAGCGCTGAGGAGATAGCCGCCCGTTTCAAAGTCTCCAGGGCCACCATCTATCGCTATCTCAAAATCTAAAGATTATGAGATTGATTCTGAGACTGCAATGGCCGGAGCGTTCCCCCAGCACCGTGCCGGGCAGCCGGTGCCCAAGATGTCAGTCGATGTCTCCCCATGACTTTCAGCCCTCGTCGACAGAGCGAATCGAGCTCGGTCGGCCACTCGATGGAGCGCGCAACGATTCAGCCGGCCCGATCACGAACGCCGGGCGCGCCGTGGCTTGCGCGCGGCCTCCTCAATCACTTCGGACTGGCGATCGGCGGGCACGAGAGCGCGGATGTCCTCCCGTGACCTGATCATCAGTTTCTGCAAGATCGCGGCCATTTGCGCGTCGACGGTCTTGAAGGAGCTGCCGCGCCTGGCGGCGATGGCGGTGTTCGTCCAGCCCGCCGCCGCCAGGACCGCCACTTCCTGTTCGGCAGTCGACAGTTCCGACCAGTGCGACGGCCTGCTGCGCCGCACCGGATGCTCGACGGGCAGCCGGTCCATCGACAAGTTTCCCAGCGCCAGCTGCGCCACCTCGCCGAGCTCGGGCCGCAGTAGCGCACCCTCTCGTTCCGCGTCGGCGAAGGCAGTCTCACCCAGGACCGCTCGGGCAGTTTCGGCGGCGATCTCGGTCTCGGTGGCGAACGGGCCCAGGTTAGCGATGTCCACGCCGAGCTCCTCGCGCAGCGTGGCGTTTCCGCCTGCCAGGCGCGCGATTTCGCGCGCCCATGCCGTCACGGCGTCGGAGCGCTGGTCGCCCGCGGTGGCGATCAGGCGCGCCAGCGTCCACGCGCGGATATGGGTGGCCCACATCGCACCCCACCGATCGCGCATCGCCAGCTGATTCGACAGTGTCGTCCGCCCCACGGCGAGCGCTTCGTTCGGGTCGCCGTGCTTGGTCAACGCGATCACCCACGCCAACCCCGCCCATGACGCCGCCCACCGTGCCCCGGACCGCTCCGCGTGATCCAGGTGGGTGCGGCAGAGCTCCAGTGCCTGCTCGGGCGTGCCCAAGAACGCGGCGGCCAGCGCCTCGAACAGCTCACTCATCGCGACGCCGCCGCGTTCTCCGTCCGCGGCGAATCGCGCCCGGGACCGGGCCAGGACGCCGATCGCGCGAACATCGCGCCCGACCACCATCAGTTCGGCGCCACGGGCGAACTCCACCGCAGCGGGTAGATCGAAATCTTGCTCTGGCTGCTCCCGCCATCGTGAGCGGGTGGCGGCGTCGGCCACGCAGAGTGCGACGCATTCGTCGAGCATGCGCTCGGCGTCGTGGTGCATCCCTTGGCACAGACTGATCCAGGCGATCAGCGACATCGCCGTGACTTGTAGTGCCACCGGCTGCGGATCCAGGTCCCGGCTGGCGGCCAGCGTGCGCTCGGCCCACCGGCGTGGTTCACGCAGTGAGCCGGTGAAGAACGGGCTACGCAGGGCGATCAGCCCGGCGGCGATCTCCAGCCCGACCGCCGCCTCTCCCGGGGTGGCGAGGCTGCCTTCCATGGCGCACAGCAAGTTGTCCCAGGCCGCCCGCGCCCAGTCCAACAGCTGTTGCTCGGCCGGGCCGAACCATCCGGCCGCGGCCGCGGCGACCTTGTCGCGGTAGTAGCGGCGGTGCCTGCGCGCCAGCCGGTCGGCTTCCGCGCCGCGTTCGGCCAAACGCTGCTGCGCGAACACCCGGAAACTTTCCAGCAGCGAGTAGCGCACCGTGGTCGCGGTCAGGTGGACCGAGACCAGAGACTGATCCGCCAGCCGCTCGAGCAGGCCCTCGATTTCGGCACGGGCCAATCCGTCGTGGCCGCGGGGCTCGTCGTCGGCGCATACCGCTTCGATCGCTTCCAGCTCGGCGCCCACGTCCAACCCTGGCGCACCGGCCTCCTCGTGGTCGATGTCGTAGCCGGCCGCGAACACCGACAGGCGGTCGAACAACAGCCGCTCTTTGTCCCGGCACAGGTCATAGGACCAGGCGATGACGTCGCGAATGCCCTGGTGCCGTGCGTCCGCGCCGACACGCGGGCCGTGCGACCAGTGCAGCCGCCGGTCGCCCGCAGTGCCGCTGAGATCGCGCAGGATCATCGGCAGCGGCTGCCGCGACAGCCGCGCGGCGGCAAGCCGAATGTAGAGCGGATGGTTGTGCACGTGCCGGCAGATCGCCACGGCCAGCTCGCTCTCGTCCTCGGCGACGGTGTGCCCGGTCAGGTCCGCGCGGGCGCGGAACAGGGTCAGCGCCTGCTCCCGCGACAGCGCGGGCACCGGAACCAACTGCTCGTCGACCCACCCGATCGCCTCGCGGCTGGTGGCCAGCACGGTCAAGCCGGGCACCGCGTCGAGCAGGTCGGCGATCACCCGGCCCGCACCGTCCAGGACGTGTTCGCAGTTGTCCATGACCAGGATCGTCTGCAGGGTGCGACCGACCGCGTCGCGGCGGCGCAGCGTGTCCAGCACCGCTTCCCACGCCGACCTGCCGGAGAAGTCGGCATCGATCACCGAGCGGGCGACCTGTTCCTCGACCGCGGCCGCGTCGGCGTCCCCGGACAGCAGAGCCAAGCGCACCCAGTGCACCGGCACGCGCCGGGCCTTCTGGAACCGGTGGACGGCTTCGGTGGCCAGCCGGGTCTTGCCGATGCCGCCCGCACCGATCAGGGTGACCAGGCGGGTTCCGCCGAGCAGGGCCATCCCGATCTTCTCCAGCTCACGTTCGCGGCCCACGAAGTCGCTGGCGGCCGCGGGCGGCAGCCCGGGGCCCGAAGCACGTCCTACTGACACAACTGGGCAGCGTAGTCGTGTTGCGGCCGCGATTCGCGGGTCTCTACCGATGTGCCCTATCCACCTATGCGCGGACCATTTGGCTATCGCGGCAGTCGATCGCACAACCGGAAGGACACGACGGTGGGACAGATACTCGTGATCGGGGCGGGCGAATGCGGGTTACCCCTCGCCCATCGACTGCTGCGCGGCGGCCGGCCCGTCACGCTGGTGACCGATCGGGACGCGGACGCCGTCCTCGGGGGCTCGGTGACCAGCACCCAGGTCAAGTTCCCGGCGACGCTGGACTTGGAGTCGGATTTGGGCCTGGGCTTCTGGCGCTCCAGCGCGCCGAACATCGAGGGCATCCGGTTCACCATGGCCGTCGACCGGGCGGCGTTGGTCACCTGGACCGGACGATTCGCGCGCCCCGCGCAGAGCGTGGATCAGCGAACGGTGTTCGCACGCTGGCTCGGCGAGTACTTGGCCGCGGGCGGTGACCTGCGGATCGCCGAGCCGTCGGTGGCCGAACTCGACCGCCACGCCAGCGGCTACGACCTGACCGTGGTCACCCGCGCCAGAGGCGAGCTCGCCGGCTGCTTCGAGCCCGATCCGGCGTGGCCGGCGCATGCCGCGCCGTTACGGCGGCTCGCGGTGCTGTACCTGGACGGTGTCGAGCCGGATCCCGATCGCCTCGGCTGCTACACCGCGCTGCCCGAGCACGGTGAAGTGATCTCCTATCCCGGCCTGACCGGACCGCCGGGGCGGGAACGCCGCTGCGAGATGTTGCTTTTCGAGGCGCGGCCTGGCGGGGCGCTGGATGTGTTCGACCAGCGCGGCACGCCCGCGCAACGCTGGGCGCAGGCCAGGCAGCTGCTCGACGCGCACCTGCCCGCGCAGATCGCCCAGCGCTACCGCAGGGCCGAACCGACCGATGCCGGGGCGACGCTGGTGGGCGCGGTGACGCCCGCTATGCGCCGTCCGGTGGGCACTCTGCCGTCGGGTCGGCCGGTGCTGGGCGGAGGCGACGTCGTGTGCCGAATGGATCCGGGCGGCGCCCAGGGCGCCAACAACGCCGTGCACTGCGCGATCCGCTATGGCGAGGCGATTTTGCACGACCCGAACGGTCCCTACAACCGGGCGTGGATGGACTGGGCCGCGGCGCCGTGGCTCACCGCCGTCGCACACCCCGCCGCACGGTGGACGGCGACGGTGCTCGACCCGCCCCCGGCGATGCAGCAGATGATGCTCGCCGCGCAGCACGACACGACGCTGGGAGATGCCTTCGCCGACACCTTCGCACGCCCGGCGAACCTTGCCCGGTTGGCGGGCGTGCCGTCCTGAACGATCCGCGGCGGCTCAGGGTTGCCAGGGCGGCGTGGCGGGGAAGACGACCGGAAGTGCGGTCAGGGCTCGGTGAAATGGCCCGGGCCGCCAGGTCAATTCGTGCACCGGCACGGCGGGCCGCAGTTCCGGCAGTGCGTCCAATAACTGGTCGACCGCGTCCTGGCAGATCAGATACGCCGGGCTGCGCGCGGGACAGGCGTGTGGTCCGGCGCCCCACGCCAGATGCGACCGGTTGCCGCTGTGGCCGCGCCCACTGACTTCCGGATCGTTGTTGCAGGCGGCGAAGCTGATGACGACGGGTTGGTGGGCGGGCAGCCAGACGTCGTCGATCAGGATCGGCTGCCGTGGATAGGTGACCGAGAAGTTCGCCATCGGCGGGTCGGTGAACAGAACCTCGTCCAGAGCGTCGCGGGTGGACAGGCTGCCGCCGAGAACGTTGCCGCCGAATCGGTCGTCGGTGAGGATCAGCACCAGCGTGTTGATGATCAAGTTCTGTAGCGGTTCGATGCCCGCCCCGTAGAGCACGACGAGCTGGTGGATCAGCTCCATATCGTCCAAGTCCGCCGGATGCTGCAGCAGCCGGGTGGTGATGTCGTCACCCGGCTCGGCGCGCTTGAGTTCGAGCAGCCGCAGCAGCGCGGTGCTGAGCATGCGGTTGCCTTCCTCCGCGTCCACCCCGTCGAACACGGCGGCGGTGGCGGCGGCGACCTCCTGGCCGATCTCCGGGGGGCAGCCGAGCATGGCGTTGACCATTTCGAAGGCCAGCGGCAATGCGTACTGGGAGACCAGGTCTGCGCTGCCGACCTCGCAGAAGGCGTTGATGAGCGGGACCGCGATCCGCTCCACCGTTTCGTGCAGGACGTGCAGGTTGACGGCGTCGATGCTCGCGGTGTTGGCCTGGCGGTAGCGCTCGTGTGCTTCGCCCGTGCTGCGCAAGGCGTTCGGACGCCACTGCAGCACCGGTAGCACCGGGCAGTCCGCGGGGACACTCGCCTCCCAGGTGCGCGGGTCCGCGGGAAAGTGCTGGGGATCGTGCAGGATTCGCACGGCGGTGTGATACCGCAGCACCAGAGTCGCGGGCACGCCCGGCGCCAGCTCGACCGGCGCCATAGAACCGTAGCGGGCGCGCATGTCCCGGTAGGCGCGATGCGGATCGGCGGCGAACTCCGGGGAATGCAGTGCTACCCGGTCGATGTCGTTGTCGATGGGCGACCCGCGGTGGGTACCGGGGCTGCGCGTGGTCTGGTCATCTCGGGGCATGGTCAATGTGCGACTCCCACAGTAGAAGCGTCTTCGGCGAGTGCGATCGGGCGAGCTCGACGCGGAGCGCCGGAACGTCGTTGTCTTTCGGTCCTTGCGGTGCACCCGTGCGACGCGTCGTCCCGACCGCGGAGCGGATCGACACACACGATGGTCGCTTAGGTAGTTACCGGGCATCGGTAGCAGCAGGTCACCTGCGCCGATGCGACGTTTTTCACCGCATGCCAACCGGATTCGACGCTTCTCGCCGACCGATCCGCGCCGTCGCCCGTGCCAGGAGCACCGGCTGCCGGCAACCCGGGCGGGCACGTGCCCGCGAATCGCGTTGTGGTGCCGCGCGTTCGCTGCGGGCGGCGCGCCCGCGACCGGGTCCGGTGGGCGGACGATCGGCCACCGGGGTGCTCGCATGCGCGGGAGCACAAGCACTTCCACGTGCGGGGCGCTGGTGTATAACTTCCATCGGCCCGGTCGACTCCACCGACAAGCGATAGCGAGACACGATGCACGGTTACCTGAACCAGGTGTCCCAAGGCACGACGCCCTCCGGCTATCCCACGCGCGAGCCCGAGATTCGCGCGGTCGAGCCGCCCCGCAGTACGGATCTCGTCCTCACCGCACTGCTGTGGCTCCTGCCCGCGACGCTGGCCGCGATGTCGGCGGTCCTCGCGCCGTGGTTTCTGATGGCGGGCGGCGTCTGCGACTCCAAGCCGGAGTGCCGCGTGGACACCAGTGCGGGTCTGTGGATCATGGTCGGTGGCGGGATCGTGGGATTCGCCGTGGGCGCGCTGCTGTCGGGCATGGCAGCCAGGCAAGGTCGGGCATTGTTCCCGGGCGCGCTGATCGGCGCGGTGCTGGTCGTGCTCGCGTGGTTCGCCGCCTCCTTCCTCATGGGCTGAGATCCGAGACAACCGCGACGGCGGTAACCCGCCACCGCCTGGGGCGTCCCGCTCTGGGTCGCGGGAACTGGTGCGGGTGTACTATTCGCCGGAATCACAGCACCGCGGGAGCTCGGGCACGGCCGGGCTGAGAGGGCGAACGGAAACGCTTCGCCGACCGCATGAACCTGTCCGGGTAATGCCGGCGTAGGGAGAGCGTTTCCGTCATGTCGTCGCCGACTCGCGCGAGCGCGGGGCACGAAGCCCCGCTGACCCTCGGCCAGCCCGCACCGAAGGTGCTCTCGTTCTGGGACCAGAGTGCGTTCTGGGCCAACCTCGGTGTCAGCCTCTTCGCGTTCTCCGGCGCGTACACGGTACTCGCGCCGAATTCCGAGGGATCCGCGCGGATCTCGATCGCGGCGGGCATCCTGGCGACCGTCCTGGGCACCGTTGTGGGCGGCCTGATGCTCGGCGCCGCGGCGCTGACGGGCGCGCGCACGGGACAACCCGCGATGGTCCTGCTGCGCGGGCTGTTCGGCGCGAAACTCAGTTACCTGCCCACGCTGCTCAATATCGCTCAGTTGATCGGCTGGGGAACCTTCGAGCTGATCGTCATCGGCGATGCGGCCGAAGAACTGTTCGGCGGAGGTCCGCACTGGCTCTACGTGGTCGCCGCGGGCGTGCTCACGACACTGCTCACCATCTGGCCGCTCGGGTCGGTCCGGTTGCTGCGCCGGTTCGTGACGGCCGGCGTCGTGGTCGCCCTGATCTGGTTCTACATCCAGTTCTTCCGCGCCGGTCTGCCCGATCTGCGAGCGAACCCGGGACCGAGCGGCGGCGGCCCGTTCGGCGTCGATTGGAACCTCTTCTGGATCGCCACCGACGCCGCGCTGGCCGTCTCCATCTCGTGGGTGCCGGTCGCCGCCGACTACACCCGTCATGCCCGCACCGGCCGCGCCGCCTTCGGCGCCGCAGGCGGCGCGTACGCGCTCACCCAGATCGTCGCCTATGTCCTCGGCCTGTTCGCGCTGGCGCTGGCGACCGGCGAGGGCGGGCCGTATGCGTCGTTCTTACACGTGAGCCTCGGTGCGCTGTTCTTCTTCGTCTTCGTCTTGCGGGAGGCGGATCAATCCTTCGCCAACGTCTACTCCACGGCGGTGTCGGTCCAGAATCTCGCGCCGCGCGTCGACCGCCGGGTGCTGTCGATCGGCGTCGGCGCGCTGATCACCGTCTTGGCGCTGCGGTTGGACATGGCGAACTACTTCGGGTTCCTCGGGCTGATCGGCTCGGTGTTCGTGCCGCTGCTCGGAGTGCTTGTCGCGGACTTCTTCCTGCGCGCCGAGCGTGTGTGGAACACCGCGCCGGACGCGCCGGCCCGGTGGGGAATGGTGGTCGCGTGGCTGACCGGATTCGCGGTGTATCAACTGGTCAATCCGGGCGACGCGGGTGTGTGGACCGATTTCTGGGATGCGCTGCGCCGGGCTCTGCACTTCACCGGGCAGGCGTGGATGAGCGCATCGCTGCTGTCGTTCTTGGCGGCCCTCGCGGTGGCGTGGCTGGTCGGCCGGGTCACGGCGAGTAGCGCGTCGGCGTAGCGGATTTGCCACCATGGAGAGATGAGCCAGATCCGGATCGGCACGTCGGGATGGGTGTACCCGCCTTGGCGCGGAACCTTCTATCCCGAGGGACTGACGCACAAGCGCGAATTAACCTATCTCGCGGAGCGTCTCGACAGCGTCGAGATCAACGGCTCGTTCTATTCGCTGCAGCGCCCGTCGAGCTACCAGCGCTGGGCAGAGCAGACCCCGGGCGATTTCGTGTTCGCGGTGAAGGGCAGCCGGTTCATTACCCACATGAAGCGCCTGCGCGACGGTGACGAGCTGCTGGCCAACTTCCTCGCGTCCGGCCCGCTGGCGCTCGGCCCCAAGTTGGGGCCGATTCTCTGGCAGCTGCCTCCGACCTTCCGCTTCGACGCCGATGTTCTGGACGCTTTCCTGTCCCGGCTCCCCCGCAGCACCGAGCAGGCCGCCGAGATCGCGCGCCGCCACGATCACCGTGTCGACCCCGCGTACACGAGCACCGACGCCGACCGGCCGATGCGGCATGCTCTGGAGATACGGCACGACAGCTTCGTGACCCCGGCGTTCACCGAACTGCTCACCCGCCACGGCGTGGCGCTCGTCGTCGCCGACGCCGCGGGCAAGTATCCGCTGCTCGAAGAGGTCACCGCCGATTTCGTCTACATCCGATTACACGGACACGACGAGCTCTACGTCAGCGGTTACACCGACGAGGGCTTGGACATGTGGGCGGAGAAGATCCGCTCGTGGGCCGAATCCGGCGACGTGTACACCTATTTCGACAACGACGCGAAGGTGATGGCGCCGCGCGATGCCATCGCGTTGCGGGAACGGCTCGAGCCGGTCGTGTCACCGCGACCGGCGGGGTGAGGACAGGGAGGTGGCGCCGGTGCGGCAGGTCGCGGTTTGCGGGCCGAGAGAGTGCACTGAGCAGGAAGCGCAGTGGGCGTGCACGGTCGGCGACCTCTTGGCGCAGGCGGGAGTGACCGTGCTGTGCGGCGGTGGGTCCGGGGTGATGGCCGCGGTCGCCGACGGGGCGTCGCGTGCCGGCGGGCTGGTGATCGGGGTGCGACCGGACACCGATCGCGACGCGGTCTGCCCCGGTTTGTCGGCGGTGTTGTTCACCCGTATGGGTGAGGCCCGCAACGCGATTCTGGTCGAATCGGCCGATGCCGTGATCGTCATCGGCGGCTCGTGGGGCACGCTGTCGGAGGTCGCGCTCGCGCGGCGGCGCGGAGGGATTCCGGTGGTCTCCCTGGGAGGTTGGGAGGTTCGCGACTCGAATGGTCGTCCGATGTCGGCGACGGCGCCTGCCACCGACCCGGCCGAGGCGGTGCGTCGGGCGCTCGACGGAATCGGTGCGGCCCGGAATGATTCAGCCTGATCGCCGCGCCCCTCGAAGCCTCCCACCCTCGAGCCGGTCAGGCCGACTGGCGCAACGGGTGCAGGGCGGCCAGCGCCCGCAAGGCGTCGGCGCGCGAGATGGGCTGGTCGTTCTCCAAGGCGGTCAATTCCAGCTCGATCCAGTCGCGGATGAGGGCGGACATGGTCACATTCCGCTGCTGGGCGGCCTTCTTCACCCGTTGATGCAGCTCGAGCGGGATGCGCAGCGACGTGGTGACGGTGACCGTGTCCTCGGCGCGCAGCGGCGGGGGCAACTGGGCCGGGTCCACGGGCGCGTCGGTGTATTCGAGACCGGACAGGAAGTCCTGGACGTCCTTCGGGTTCGTCGGATAGTCAGTCATCGGCGTGCTCCCAACGCTCGAGTTCGGCCACCTGAGCCTCGGTCATCTCGACCGCGCCCAGGATGTCCCACTGCCAGCCCTCGGTGCGGCGGACAGCGACGATGAGTGGCCGGCCTGCCTCGGTCCGGCCCCACACCGTGAGGACCGCGAGCTCGTTCCGGCCACGCGCCTGCCGAGGCCATCGGCGGGCGCCCATGAGCACCTGCAGCACTTCGCGCGGGTCGATTCCCACCAGCGACAACAGTGCCCACTCGGGCCAGTTATAACCCACGATCAGCGATAATACAAGTATATTGCATGCGGGCTCATCGCGCTCTCGCCCGGGACAGATTCCAGCTCTGCCAGGTGTCCCCGTCGAGATCGGCCCGCAGCCGGGTGCGCATCTGCGTGCGCAGCGGCTCGGGGAGCCGGTCGGTCGCGGGCAGGGCATCCGGCGAAAGCGTGACCAAGTACTGAGTGTCCAGCGATTTGCCCCGCTCCCAGCGATCGATGTTCTCTTCGGCGATCCATCGCTCCGGGTCGAGGACGGCCAGTGCCAACAGGGTGGCCATCGCGGTGCCCAGCACGGCACGCGGCAACCAGGACCGGCGCAACCGCACGACCGCGAGCAGGACCAGCACATAGACCAGGCCCAGCCACAGTTCGCAGGCTTCCACCAGCAGGCGCAGCACCGTGAAGCCGTAGGCTTGCTGATAGGTCCACATCCGGCCGAGCGCTGAGGCGACGATGACCAGCGCGAGCACGCTCACCGCCGTGAGCAGCCCACGCAGCCACCACCGGTCGGCGGCCGTGTCCTGGGCGGCCCAGCGCAGCACGACCATCAGCACCGCCAGGGTCAGCACGGTGACGGCCGACAGCTGCCAGAACCCGGTACGCGCGTACTCGGCGTAGGTCAGACCCGAGGTGTCCTGGACATAGTCGTCGCCGCCGAAGAGCACGACGAACTGGGTCGCGACGAACGCCGCGAACAGGATCGCGACCGCACCGACCGGCAGCACCCATTCCGCTCGGCGCAAGGTCCGCCCACCCGCTGCCGCTGTGGCGGGCGGCGGCGGCGCGGCCAGCACGAACATCGCGCCGAGCGCGCCGAGTGCGACCACCGCGAACAGGACGATCCACCGCAGCACCGACGGCGCGTCGAGGTCCGGCGTCACGGTCTCGAGCAGCGCGGCGAACATCGCGTCGGCGCTGCCGAGTAGCGGAACGAACACCGCGAGCAGCGCGACGGTCACCGCCACCGACAGCCCCAGCCGCCCCCCGCGTGACGCGATGCCGCCGCGCACCCGGGCAGTGCCCTCGTACGCCCACGGCACGGCGTCCAGCGCCTCGAGCCCGACGGCGAGGGCGTCGTAGAGGAAGCCGTTCGCCGAGCGGCGGCCCACCACCGCCAGCGAACCGGCGACACATGCCGCGACGACGCACAGCGCGAACAACCAACCCGCGGCGCGCACTGCGCCCACCGCGAACAGCGCGAGCGCGAGCGCCGCCCACCACAGCCGACCGGCATAGCGGGTTCGATGGGCGAAAGACATCGAGGATGCGGACTTTTCGGGCGTCGTTTCGGCTTCAGCCGCGGTAACGATCGGCACGCCTCTGCGCGCGTTGCGGTCGACGATCCAGACCGCCGCCGCGGAGATGGCGGCGGCGAGGACCCATCCGATACCGGGCCGGTCCCACTGGATGAGTATCGCGGCGGCCAGCCCGGAGGTGGCGGCGGCGAGCGCCACGCCGGGAGGGCGGGCCACGCGACGCCACTTGGGCGGTCGTGATTCAAAGGTCGGCACCACCACCGGCGACATCGGAGCCGAGGTGTCGCCGGACCGCGCCGGGGACGCGGCGGTCCCCTCCGCCTCCTTCCCTCGACCTGGTGGCGCCGGTGTATCCACCGCCGGAGCCGGAGGGGCGGCGGGCGCCTCGCCGGCATCCGTCGCCCCCTCGGCGGAGGCGCCTGTCGAAACAGGGGGCACTTCGTCCCCCGAGGGTGTCGCGGGGGATTCGGGTTCTGTGGACATGCTTCGGTCCTTCGATAGGCGTGCGCGATCACCCCGGGTCCGTCCTGGGACCCGGGTCGTATGGTGTGGCAGGTCAGCGTCCGGGCAGAACCACCCGGATGCGGGAGCCGGGATCGGCGACGGCGATGGTGCCGCCGTGCAGGTCGATCACCCAGCGGGAGATGGCGAGGCCGAGTCCGGTGCCGCCACCGGCGGTGCGGCCACCTCGGGTGAACCGGTCGAACACCCGGGCGCGTTCGGCGGGCGGGATGCCGGGACCGTCGTCCTCCACGTCGATCACGACCTCACCCGGCGACGCGCGCACGGCTAGACGGACTTCCCCGCCCGCGGGCCCGTGCCGAGCGGCGTTGTCGAGCAGATTGAGCAGCACCTGGTGCAGACGCGCACGGTCGGCGTACACACGGTCGGCGCCGGAGGCCACGTCGGCGCGGAAGCGCACACCGCGCCCGAGCGCGGCCGTCATGACCTCCGCTTCGGCGACGACGTCGGCCAACAGCGGTGCGATGGGCACGTCCTCGCGATCGAGCGGGAAGGCGCCGGCTTCGATACTGGAGAGGTCGAGCAGTTCGGAGACGAGCAGGGCCAGCCGTTCGGTCTGGGCGAGTGCGGTGCGCAAGGTCGCCGGGTCGGGTTGGGAGACACCGTCGACCAGGTTCTCCAATACCGCGTTCAAAGCCGTGATGGGAGTGCGTAATTCGTGCGAGACATTCGCGATGAGGTCGCGGCGCTGCTGGTCGGCCGCGGCCAGGTCGGCAGCCATCTGGTTGAACGCCTCGGCCAGTTGGCCGACTTCGTCGCGGGAACTGGCCCGCACCCGCAGGGTGTAGTCGCCTTGGGCCATCCGCTTCGCCGCCGCGGTCATCTCCCGCAGCGGCCTTGTGATGCCGTGCGCGAGGAACTGCGAGGTCACCAGCGCGATCACCACCGCGGCGAGCGTAGTGCGCGGCGGCAGCCACCCGATCTTGAACCGGAAGAAGCCGAACGCGACACCACCGGAGCAGAGCATGAGAATCGCGAGTTTCAGCTTGATCGATTTCACCGGGTCCAGCGGCCGCGGTAAGCGTTCGGCCGCCTGGTCGCTCACCCGGCGCGCCCACCGCCACCACCTGGGAGATCCGGTGGCACCGGTTATTTCCGAGTTCGGCTGTTCCGGCGCGCGAGCGGGCTGGGCACTCATCGGGCCTCCAACGCGTATCCGACGCCACGCACGGTGCGGATCAGATCGGAGCCGAGCTTTCGGCGCAACGCCTTGATGTGGCTGTCGACCGCGCGGGTGCCCGCCGCGTCCGACCAGTCCCAGACGTCTTCGAGCAGCCGCTCGCGCGCGAGCACCATGCGCGGGCGACGGGCCAGCCGGGCGAGCAGATCGAATTCCAACGGCGTGAGCCGTGCCTCCACGTCCGCCCGCCAGACCCGGCGCTGGTCGACATCGATGCGGAGATCGCCGACCAGTATCGTCACGCCGTCGCGGTCGGCCGCCCGGTCCATCCGGCGCAACAGCGCGTGCACCCGGGCGGCGAGCACGCGCAGCGAGAACGGCTTGGTCAGATAGTCGTCCGCGCCGACGCCCAAGCCGACGAGCTGGTCGGTTTCGTCGGCACGCGCGGTCAGCATGAGGACGGGGACCGGGCGGCGCGCCTGGATGCGGCGGCACACTTCCAGTCCGTCGAACCCGGGCAGCATGACGTCGAGCACCACCAGATCGGGCTCCGCGGCCTCGGCGGCGGTGACCGCCGACGGGCCGTCGTGCGCCACATCGACCGTGAATCCCTCCGCCCGCAGGCGCGCCGCGACGGACTCCGCGATGGTCATCTCGTCGTCCACCACCAGGATCCGCCGTGCGCCCTGCGCCGGTGCGCTGTGTTCCATGCACCGAACCCTAACCACCGGCTGTGGAGAGATCCGGCGTCGATTGTGGAGATTTCGTGTGCATCAACCGACGCGCGGGGCCGCGTTCACGGCCGGGGCCACGGTCACCTGTCGCCGAAAGTGGCCATCCCGGTCCGCAAGACCACCGTGCCGCTTCCGGACGCCGTCGACCTCGAGCCCGCCGCGGCGCGCGCCTGAGCGCCTCGCCCCAGGATCAGGCGAAAAGACTTGCGACGAACGGGATGCTGTCGGTCAACGACGCGGCCATGGTCGCGCTGTGGTCCTTCCCCGGATACACGTGCAGCTCGGGCCGGACGCCGTGCGATGCAAGATCGGCGACCAGCTTCGCGGTCAGCGGGGTGGGCACGTCGGTGTCGTTCGTGCCCTGACCGATGAACAACGGGCGGTCGTATCCCGCGAGCGGGACGTCCATGACCGGACGGGCGGTGGCGACGAAATCGCCGTCGGCCAGTGGGCGGGCGAACAATCGGCCGACCGGGACTCCTCGCGCCCGATCGGCCAACGGCTGGAAGCACAGCGACTCCGCGGCGGTCGCCAACTGCTTGCCGACCGGGCTGAGATAGCTGTCCAGGTCGAAGTCCGGTCGTGCTGCCTTCAGCCCGTTCATCACGTACGCGAGATAGGCGGTGAGATGCGCGTTGTCGATCCCCGGCGTATCGGGCCCGAGGAAAGAGGCGGCCTCGACGATATTGGAGGCGGGGCCGGTGGCGACGGCGCCGCGATAGTCGAGGTCGGGGGCGTACCCGGTGGCGAGGGACGCGGTGAAGACCGCCGCGCCACCACCTTGGGACTGGCCGATGGCGATCCACTTCGACGACAGCGAATCATCGACCGCGCGCGCCGCGCGCACCATGTCGATCGCCGCGTGCGCCTCGGCACGTCCATCCAGGTACGCGTGCGGTCCGGGGGTGCCCAGACCGATGTAGTCGGTCGCGACGACGGCGTACCCCTGTCGTATCCAAGTCGTCAGGTAGTCCAGATCTCGTTTGCTGCGGCCCGCGGTCGAAGGCGCGCACTCGTCGGCGAGGCCGACCGTCCCATGTTCCCAGGACAGCACCGGCCAGCCACCGCTCGGCGGCGTCCCCGCGGGCACGAAGACGGCGCCGCTGGACAGCGCAGGCCGGTCGTCGGAGGTCCGGGTCCAGTACGTCACACGGCGGGCCCTTCCGGTGCCCTCGATCCAAAGCTGTTCGGGCAGTGCCTGATCGGTGGCGATCGCGCCCGGCGCTGTATCCGGCGCTACCGGGTCGGCCGCCGCGGGAACCATCGCAGGCCCCGCGAAGAGAAGTACCGCCACGGCCAGGGTGATTGCTGCACGTCGCACCGACATGGGCGCCGCCTCTCGAATTCTGCTCGGTGTCTCGACGAGACACTGTAGCCGGGTTCTGCAATAAAGTGTCACTTTGAGACATCAATGTCGGCGAACACCGCGAAGGGGATGGCGGGCATGACGGGCGTGAACGGTCCGCGCGAACGCGAGAAGGCGCGGGTGCGGCGGGAATTGGTCGATGCGGCCCTGCGGCTGTTCGAGTCGCACGGGTTCGAGCAGACCACCGTGCAGCAGATCGCCGACGCGGCGCGGGTCTCCCGGCGTACCTTCCACCGTCATTTTCCGTCGAAACTCGCGGTGGTGTTCAGCCACGAGGAAGACCTGATGGCGCAGCTGCTCGCCGCGGTCGACCGGCGCCCGGCGGGTGAATCGGTGTTGACCGCGCTGCGCGGGGCGCTGGGCGACTTTCTACTCGACGAGCAGGACGCGCCGTCGCGCAACCGTCAGGCCGACACGGCGCGCCGGGCCAGGCAACTTCTGGTCGGGAACCCGGAACTGCGCCGGGAAAACTTCATCGGGGCGCTGGGACGCCAGCGCGCGATGGCGGAGAACTTCGCCGCCCGCGCCGGGCTGCGCGCCGACGATCTGCGGCCGCAACTCACCGCCGCGGCGTGTTTCGCGGCCTTCGGCGTCGGTCTGGACCATTGGATGCTGGGCGAGGACCATTCGACAGCGGCCTTGCATCGCATCCTCGATCGCGCGGTAGCGTCGCTCCAGCACGGCATCGACATCGCCGGCGCGGACTGAGCGACGGGGTCGGCCCCGCACCGCAACCGGTTTCACCCGGTTCGCATACCATCGCGAAGGTGATCACGGTGGCCACTTGGAACGTCCTGCATCGCGTCCACGCCGAGAACTGGTACGAGGACGTCGCGACCCGATGGCCGGACGAGGGCGCGCGGATCGCCGCGGTGACCGCGCGAGTAGCCGAACGCACCGAACGGATCATCGCGTTGCAGGAAGTCAGCGGCGATCAACTGGCCAGTCTGCGATTGGCTCTGCCCGACCGGACGTTTCACGCGATGCGGTACCAACGGCTACCGACACCTCGGCGCGTACCCAGTTCCCTGCTCGACGGCGGGGAGTACCTCGTCGTGCTCACCGCCGAGCCGAGCAGGGAACTCGCGGCCGAATCCTTCGCCCAGGATCACGGCAAAGGCGCCCTCGTCGTCGACGCGGGCGGACTGACGGTGATCGCCACCCACGTGACCGGTGACCACCGGCGCACGGACCAACTCGCACGCTTGGCCGCACTCGCCACCGACGTACCGGAGGACGCCACGGTACTGCTGGGCGACTTCAACACCGACCGCGCCTCCGTCGCGGCCGGGCTGGGCGACGACTTCGTGGTCGCCGAGTGCGCCGACGGCGCGCTCCCGACCCGCCCGCGCTCCTCGGGCGCGAAGTCCCAGCACATCGATCATGTGGTCGTGCACGGCGCGACCGTCACGCCCGCCCAGGTCGACGACGTCGGCGGAGTGTCCGACCACAACATCGTGCACGCCACCGTCCTGGTCTGAGCGGCCGCCGCATCGACCGCTTCCGGCGATAGCGGCGCACGCCGAAGGCGGTTCGCTGCCGTTTCCCCAAGCCGGAGAACGGAGTCGAGGGCGGGCCGGAAGATCGACACAACAGCCGACTGCGACACGATCCGATGCTGACGACGGCTACGACAGGCGGTAGTATGATTCGGTGCGGAATCCGGCGGTAGTGGCGGCGCGGCGGCGCGGCGCGTTCGTCGGATCCGCGGCCGGGACGGTGAGCATCGCCGCGCACGCATTCGGCGGCGGTGCGATATCGCCCGGCGCCGCACCGATCGCCATGCTGATGGCAGCATGCGCGGCGGTCGGCGTGCTGGTCGCCGCGCGACCCCACCGGCACGGGCTCGGCGAGATCATGGCCACGCTGGCCGTCGGGCAGGCCGCCGTCCACGTTTCGTTCTCTCTGTCGTCCGCGCACCACCACGGCGCAGGCACGACCTCGGTCATGCTCGGCACGCATCTCGCGGCCGTTCCGCTCGGCGCGCTGCTCATACACGCCGCCGAAAAGGCTGCCCTGCGTGCGGCCTCCGACGCGCATCGCACGGTGCGCATCCTCGCCGACGGCCCCAGCGCGCCGGTCCGGGTCAGCTCGCTCGCGTTCGGTCGTGTTCTCCCCCAGCCACGACGCCTGCTGCTCAGCTCGGGCTCCGGCCTGCGTGGCCCGCCCTGCCGCTGACTCTCCACCGCGCCGGCGAGTATCGGTTCGGTCGCCGTCCTCCAGCGCTTGCCCGGTCGGCCGACCGTTGCCTGTGATCAGTTGGGATCGCGGCTCTCGGACGCTCCGCGGCGACGGATGCCACCGCGATTCCCGCGCGGCACAAAGCCGATCAACGGCGACCGCGAGACCCGGTGCGCTCTCGGGCGTTCCGCGAGTCAGCGCGTTCGGGTCCGCCCGGCAGTGCCGCAGCCCCTGCGGAATTCCGCGCGCATACGTCGATTTCGGATGATCCGGCCTGGTCGCGCCGAACGTCATGTTCGGCGCTGGTCCCCAAAGCGACGGACCTACCAAGTCCGTCCCCGTTCGATGTGCTGCCGCCGAACCGCTCGACGCCGTCGGTGCGCCGCACCACACCAAACGAGTTTCGGAGTTCTCATGCCTATCAACACCTTCACCGCGCCGCGCACCGCTCGTCTGTTGCGCGGTGTGCTGGCCGCCGCTGCGGTGCCCCTCCTCCTGACCGCCTGCTCGACGGCCGAGGAGACACCCACCCCCGCATCGGCCGATGCCGTGACCATTTCCGATCAGTGGGTCAAGGCCGCCGACAGCGGAATGTCGGCCGCGTTCGCCGACCTGACCAACACCGGCGACACGCCACGCACCATCGTCTCGGCCACCAGTCCCGCCTCCGAGCGCATCGAGCTACACGAAGTGGTCACCGACGTGAACGGGACGAAAGCGATGCGACCCAAGAGCGGCGGCTTCGTCATTCCCGCGCACGGGCGCACACAGCTGCGGCCGGGCGGTGACCACATTATGTTCATGGGCCTGCGCGGACCACTCCGCACGGGGTCGGAGACGTCGGTCACCCTGACCTTCGACGACGGCTCCACCACGACGTTCACCGCCCAGGTACGCGACTTCTCCGGCAACCAGGAGAATTACGTGCCCGACCACGCGAGCGGCGAGCCCCATACCGGCGCGCAGACCCCCTCGCACGGTGGCTGATCGGACCGGACCGCGACCCGCACAGATCACCCGGCGGCGCCTGCTCGGCGGTGGCGCCGCCGCGGCGGGCGCCGCGGGCATCGGGTTCGGCGCGGCCGCCCGCAGCGGACGGCGGGAACCCGCCCCGTCGGCAGGGGACGCGACTGTGCCGTTCTACGGGCCGCACCAAGCCGGGGTCGACACCAGCCCGCAGGCGCACGCGGCGTTCGTCGCCTTCGATCTGAAACCGGTTGTCCGGCGCGAGGAGCTAGTCGGGCTGCTGAGGATCTGGACCGGCGACGCCGCCCGGCTCACCCAGGGCAGGCCCGCCCTCGCGGACACCGAACCCGAGCTCGCGCTGCGTCCCGCACGGCTCACCGTCACCGTCGGCTTCGGGCCCGCGGTGTTCCCGGCGGCCGGTCTCGAGCAGCGCAGGCCGTCCTGGCTGCGGCCGCTGCCGCCGTTCGCGATCGACCGGCTCGAACCCGCCTGGAGCGGAGGCGATCTGCTCTTACAGATCTGCGCCGACGAGGCGACCACGGTGTCGCATGCGGTGCGCGTGCTGTGCCGGAGTGTGTCCTCACTGGTCACCGTGCGCTGGGTGCAACACGGATTTCGCAATGCCGCACCGGGCGAGACGCCGCGCAACCTGATGGGCCAGGTCGACGGCACGGTGAACCTCACGCCCGGCACGCCGGAGTTCACCCGTCTGGTGTGGGACGACGGCGCAACCCAGCCTTGGCTGAGCGGCGGCACGTCGTGCGTGCTGCGGCGGATCGCGATGACACTGGACACCTGGGACGAAATAGACCGGGAAGAAAGAGAACTCACCGTCGGCCGCACCGTTGCCAACGGTGCGCCGCTGACCGGAACCGAGGAGTTCGACGAACCGGACTTCACGGCCGTGGACGCGAGCGGCATACCGGTCATTCCGCCGTCATCGCACATCGCTCGCGCTCATCACACGCACGACGGCGAGCGCTTCCTGCGACGTGGCTACAACTACGACGACGCGCCCACGCCGGGCCGGATCTCCAACTCGGGTCTGCTGTTCGCCGCCTATCAGCGCGACGTGGACACGCAGTTCCTTCCGGTGCAGCGCAGGCTGGCGGAATTCGACGCGCTCAATGTCTGGACGACGCCGATCGGTTCCGCGGTCTTCGTGATCCCACCCGGAGTCCCGTCATCGGGCGGTTACCTCGGGCAGTCGCTGTTGGAGGGCTGACATGTGTCCGGCGCCGCCAGGCACGAACCCGGCGGCGCCGAGCACATCAGTGCCACAGACGGCGACGAACATGCCGGCGACAGCCAGTACACCTGCGGGGTATGGGGCCGGCCAGTGCGCCGGTCCGCCGTCCGAGGGCCCGATCTCGGCGGAAGCGGCCACCAAGTCGTAGTCGGTGACCATCCCAGCGTCGACGACGGATGCCGAGAAATGGCAGACCCGGCGGGACCCGCGCCAGTCGCCGGACAGCCGCAACGGGACCGAACCGGAACGGCCGACCCGACTCACCAGAGGACGGCGATGCCTGCGGCCAGGAACGAGAGCACACCGACAGCGATGAACAGTGGCCGCGGCACGGGCGCACCCGTGCGCCGCTGACGAGCACTGCCCATGCCGAGAACGCCGCCGAGCACAATCAGGATCACCAGTTTGAACCCGAGCTTCGGGTAGTTCAGCTCGACGCCTTCCGGCCAGGGTGCAGCCAAAACCAACCCGGTGAGCAGCGATAGCAACAATCCATAGTCCATCACCCGCGTAGTGCGGAACCGGCGAGCGACAGCTTCGGTCACCCACGCACCGAAGGTGACCGCGAACCCGACGATGTGGAGAAGTATTACGATGTTGCGTAGTAGTTCCATGTGAGCAGCTTATCCATCCGCCACATCTGCTCTGACCTACCGGAGTTCGGGGTCGCCCCGCCTATGACGGATCGACGCAACCCGGCATACCAGCCGCCCCAATCCGTCTCGCAGAGGTAATCCCGCGCGCGGTGCACCGTCTGCTGCACAGAACCGGACGGATCGGGCCGATCCCGCGTCTTCCAGCGTTGGCCGCGATGGTCGAGAAACCGGGCGACGGTGCTTCCCACCGTGGATTCGGAACGGCCACGGCACCGCCGCCTCGGCTGTGCATCAGGGGGCCTGGGTGACGGGACTTCCTCACCGTGGCCGAAAGCCTGGCCGTGGGGCGCCCGCGCAATGGAAAGGAAGGTACATACCCCTTTCCACTTTCAACATATAGCGCACCAGGGGGCTTGCGGCAAGACCCCGGTCGTGCCGCAGAATTGCCCGCCGAGGCCGGTACCTGCCCAGGCGGCACGAGCCGCAGCGACTGGGCGGCGATGGCCGCGACGCTGCCGCTCGACGCGATCAGCCAGGAGGGGCCCGCCGGTGTCGGTGTGAACCACGCGCCATCGTCGAGCCAGGAAAGTGAGGGCATGTGTCAACTCCAGGGTATGAAGAGGAATTGCGGTCCGAGCGGAGCTACGTCGCCGGGCTCTACACACGGCTCGACGCCGAGCGCGAGCGGGTGAAGGGAAGCTACCGCGCGGCGTTGCGGGGAAACGGCGGGACACTCGTGGACCGCGACGTCGAGGTGCGGGCACTGGCCGAAGAGGCGCGGCGGCTGGACGTGGCGGACAACGGGCTGTGTTTCGGTCGCCTGGACGCCTTGTCGGGCGAACGCTCCTACATCGGCCGGATCGGCCTTTTCGACGAGGAGAACGAGTACGAACCGCTGTTGCTGGATTGGCGGGCGCCTGCGGCGCGCGCGTTCTATGTGGCCACCGCCGCGTCGCCCGAGAACATGCGTCGGCGCCGCCAGTTCCACACTCGCGGGCGGCAGGTGGTCGATTTCACCGACGACGTGCTCGGTCGCCCCGATGGCGCCGAGCGCGGCGACGCGGCGCTGCTCGCCGCGGTCGACGCGCCGCGCGGTGAAGGAATGCGCGACATCGTGGCGACCATCCAGTCCGAGCAGGACCGGATCATCCGGCTCGGCCATCCAGGGGTGCTGGTGATCGAGGGTGGCCCGGGAACCGGGAAGACCGTGGTGGCACTGCACCGCGTCGCCTACCTCCTCTACACCCGGCGGGAGCGGATGCAACGCCACGGTGTGCTCGTGGTGGGGCCCAACCCGGCGTTCCTGAATCACATCGGGCGGGTGCTGCCGTCGCTCGGCGAGTCCGACGTGGTGTTCATGACCACCGGCGACTTCGTGCCCGGCCTGCGCGTCACCGCCGAGGACACTCCGGAAGCGGCTCGGATCAAGGGCTCGCTGAAGATTCTGGACGTACTCGCGGCGGCGGTCGCCGATCGGCAGCGGCTGCCGGAGTATCCGCTGCCGATCGAACTGGCCGACGTCACGGTGCGGATCGACGCCGAGACCGCGGAATGGGCCAGGGAGGAGGCGCGAGCGAGCGGGTTGCCGCACAACGAGGCCCGCGCGGTCTTCGGTGAGATCGTCACCTATGTCCTCACCGAACGCGCGATAGCCCGGATCGGCCGGGGCTGGCTGACCCGGGCCGACCGCGACGCATGGGAAGAACTGCGAGCTGACCTGCTCCAGGAACTCGCCGAGAATGACGCCTTCACCGCGGCGCTCGACGAACTGTGGCCGATCTTGACGCCGGAAATACTGCTGGCACAGCTCTATACGTCCCCCGAGCGGTTGCGTGCGGCAGGCTCCGACCAGGCACTGCTGCGCGCCGACGGCGACGCCTGGACGGTGTCGGACGTGCCGCTGCTCGACGAACTGGTCGATCTCCTCGGCCGCGACAAGCCGGCCGACCAGGCTGCCGAGCGGGAACGCGAGGCAGCGTACGCCGCCGGCGTGCTGGACATCATGGTCAGCCGCGAGGACCTGATGGACGACGAGGACCACTTGCTCGCCCAGGACCTGCTCTACGCCGAGGACCTGGCGGATCGCTTCCTCGAGCGCGATACCCGCGCACTCGCCGAACGCGCCGCCGCCGACCGGGACTGGACGTATCGGCACGTCGTGGTGGACGAGGCCCAAGAACTGTCCGAAATGGATTGGCGGGTGCTGATGCGGCGGTGCCCTAGCCGATCCTTCACGGTGGTAGGCGATCTCGCCCAGCGCCGGTCGGCAGCCGGAGCGACATCGTGGGACACGATGCTGGATCCGTACGTGCCGGGCCGCTGGGTCTATCGGTCGCTGTCGGTGAACTACCGCACTCCGGCGGAGATCATGACCGTCGCCGCCGCGCTCCTCGCCGAGTTCGCACCCGGTGTCCGGCCACCGGAGTCGGTCCGCGCCTGCGGCGTTCGGCCGTGGTCCCGGCAGGTTACCGAGGACCAACTACCGGCCGCGATCGAAGAGTTCGTGCGGGAGGAAGCCGGCCGCGAAGGCACCAGCGTCGTGATCGGGCCAGCGGGTGTGCCCGGCGCGGTGGCGGCGTCGGAGACGAAGGGCCTCGAATTCGACGCCGTCCTCGTCGTGGAACCGGAACGGATCCTCGACGAGGGAACGCGCGGCGCGGCCGAGCTCTACGTCGCTCTCACCCGCGCCACCCAACGCCTCGGCGTCCTGCACCAGGGGCCCTTGCCGCAGGCGCTGACCGCACTCGCCGGAACCGGTACCCCGGCGCAGGCCGGGCATCGGCGGTCGGCGTAACGATTCCGCAGGAGCTGCCGCGCCCCGTAGGTCCGGGCGCGGCAGCTTCGAGAGGCGGATCAGCTCGGGAGGTCTTCGACAGACGCGGATTCGTTGCGCGACAGCGTGATGCCGAGGTTGGCCGCGGTGCGATCGAGTTCGTCGTCGTCGCCGTGGTGCCATTGGATCGCGGCGCCGTCGGACGACAGCACCTCCACGTTCAAGCACAGCGACTGCAGTTCCTTGAGCAAGACCTTGAACGACTCCGGAATGCCCGGCTCCGGAATGTTCTCGCCCTTGACGATCGCCTCG
>NZ_VUOT01000055.1:0-27820 GCF_009829295.1 Nocardia sp. CY15 | reverse complement strand
TCCCAGCTCGCCCGCGATCGTGCGGATACCCGCCCGCTCTCGCCGCCGGTCAGCGATATGGATGCGCTCGTTCTCGCTCAGATATCGCGACTTCGATACAGCGGAGGCTGCCCGCTCGTGCCGAGCGGGCAGCCTCCTACGTTTCGGATCATCACGGCCGTTGCGCCACTCACGCCCTGTGCGCTCGTTGACGCCGACCATCTGTGACGCCGCTCTGTTGCTGTAACCGAGATCCACGAGACGGAGATACTCCGCCCGCTCGGCCCGCAGCTTCTTACCCGGCCCCGTCTTCCGCTCCGGCTGAATCCTGAAGTCCATCGCAGTCTCCCCTGAACTGGGGTGTTGCGACGACTCCTAGAACCCAGGGCTAGCTGGTCAGGGGCCGTTCTTCTGCGTGCCCTCGGCAGGATTCGAACCTGCGGCCTTCTGCTCCGGAGGCAGACGCTCTATCCCCTGAGCTACGAGGGCGGGATAGGACTCGGTCGGGGCCGGGAAGGCGGTCCGATCGGGCTGGGTCAGCCTATCGTATCGGCCGCCGTCCGCCAAAAAGCGCGGACGGCGGCGGGGTTTTCGTGTCAGCGAAGGGGGGTGGCACCGCGGGTTCTGAGCATGGTGGTCATCAGCTCGGATTCACCGCGTTGGGTTGTGGCCATGGTTTCCGCGAGCGTGCGCACCGCCGTGGTGGCGGCGTGCTGGGCGGCGTAGTCGATCATCGGCAGTCCGCCCTCGTGGTGGCGCAGCATGAGCTGCAGGAACATGGTGTCGAGGGTGGGGCTGGTGGCCTGGCGCAGCGCGGCGAGTTCGGCAGGGGTCGCCATGCCCGGCATGGCGGCCATCGGGCCGGAGTGGTGCGGCTCGTTCGTCCCGGTGTGGTCGTGTCCGCCCATCGGCTCGGTCATCCAGCCCATGAAACCGTCCACACCCTGCGCGGGCTCGTTCCACAGCTGCAACCAGCCCTGCATGCGCCCGATCTGGCTCTGCTGGGTGGTCAGGATGTCGTAGGCGAGGCGGCGGACGTCGGTGTCGGTGGATCGCACCAGCACCACGCCCGCCATTTCGACGGCTTGGGCGTGGTGCGCCGACATGTCCTGGCTGAATCCGACGTCGACCGGGCCCGGATCCGGCTCCGTGGCACCGTCCAGCGGAATCCGCGCCAGCACACCGATCGCGAAGCCGATCAGGATGGCGCCGATGATGCCGAGGATCAGCAGTGCGGTGCGCTGACGGCGGAACTGGCCGCCCAGGCCGGACTCGGCCGTCATATCGCGGTCGTCGGGCCTGGCTGTCGCTTCGGCTCCGTCGGACTTGGCTGCGGCTTCGGGGTCGTTGGACTCGGCTGCTTCGGGGCCGTCCGGCCTGGCGGAAACTTTGCCGTCCCCGGGGTCGGCTGCGGGTTCGCGGTTCTCGGACCCGGCAGGAGCCGCACCCACATCGGACCCGGCAGGCGTTTCGCGCTTGCCGGACCCGGGCACTTCGCGATCGTCGGACACTACTGCCCCGCGCCAGGTGCGGGCTGGCCGGGCGCCGGCTGCGTCGGCGCCGGAGCGCTGGGGACACCGGGCACACCGGGGAGACCGGGCACACCGGGCACACCAGGCAGACCGCCGACCTCGGACGGATCCGGCTGCAGACCTCTGCCGTCCATCGGCACCGCGTCCGGCCCGGGCGGCGTCGGATCGAACGGCGGCGGGTTGTCGGTGTCGAAGACGATGGTCGAGCAGTCCGCACCAACTTCGGGGTAGGTGTAGTTGTTCAGCCGCAGCGCGGTGATGAACTGGCCGACGCGCTTGTCGTCCGCGCTGTCGAGTTTCAACTGGTGGCCCCAGGACTGCAGCGACACCGCGGTGTCTTGACCGGGGTAGGGCGACATCATCGTGTACGGCTTGCCCTCGACCTTCGACTTCAGCTTCTCGATGCCGTCGGCGTTCACCTTGTCCGGGTTGTAGGTGATCCACACCGCGCCGTGCTCGAGCGAGTGCACCGCGTTCTCCACCCGGATCGGCTTGCTGTAGACCACGCCGGTGCAGGTCGCCCACGACTGGTCGTGTGGGCCGCCGAAGGGCGGCGCCTGGTCGTAGGCCACGCGCTGGTTCGCGCCGATGTGCAGCCCGGCGGGGTATTCCTTCTTCACCACGCCCGCGATCCCCTCGGACGGGTCCTTCTTCTGCGCGCTGGGCGTGTACTTGTCCAGGTCGGCCTTTTCCCGGTACTTGGGGACCAGGTTGTAAGCCAGTGCGCCGATCAATGCGATGATTACTACGGCCGCGCCGATGGCCGGCCAGGGGATGTGGCGCGTCTTCTTCGGAAGCTGTCCTTGTCTGCCCCGCTTGCGGGGACCCGACAACTTCGCCGCGGCCTTGGCGGCCTTGGCCGATTTGGCGCTGGGACTGCTAGGCATCGCTCAGTGTGCTCTTTCGACGTGGATGGATCCGCTGGCTGCGCAGTGCCCACCCCGTGGTGTACACCCGCCAAGACCATAGGATAGAGACTCGTGACTCCAGCTGACCTTGCAGATCTCCTTCGCTCCACCGCGGCGAAGGTGCTCGTCGAACGTGGACTGGACCCTGCGGTCCTGCCCGACGAGGTCACGGTGGAGCGTCCCCGTAATCCGGAACACGGCGACTATGCCACGAATGTCGCGATGCAGGTGGCCAAGCGCGCCGGAACCAAGCCGCGTGACCTGGCCACCTGGCTGGCCGACGCACTGTCCGACGCGGACGGCGTCGCCGCCGCCCAGGTCGCCGGACCCGGCTTTCTCAACATCCGCCTCGCGGCTTCCGCGCAGGGTGCGATCATCGAGCGGGTGCTCGCCGCGGGTGCCGCGTACGGCACCGCCGAGGCGCTGAAGGGCACCCGGATCAACCTGGAGTTCGTCTCCGCCAACCCGACCGGCCCGGTACATCTGGGCGGCACCCGCTGGGCCTCGGTCGGTGACGCGCTGGGCCGGATCCTGGCCGCGCAGGGCGCCGACGTGGTGCGCGAGTACTACTTCAACGACCACGGCGCGCAGATCGATCGGTTCGCCGCCTCGCTGGTCGCGGCCGCCACCGGCGCGCCGACTCCGGAGAACGGTTACGCGGGCGCCTACATCGCCGAGATCGCCGACAAGATCGTCGCCGCCCACCCCGACGTGCTGAGCAAGCCGGAGGCCGAGCGCCTGGAGCTGTTCCGCGCCGAGGGCGTCGAGTTGATGTTCGCGCACATCAGGGAATCGCTGCACGAGTTCGGCACCGACTTCGACGTCTACTTCAACGAGAGCTCGCTGTTCGCCTCCGGCGCGGTCGAGAAGGCCGTGGAGCGGCTGAAGAACTCCGGCGACCTGTACGAGAAGGACGGGGCCTGGTGGATCGCCAGCTCGGAATACGGTGACGACCAGGACCGGGTGGTCATCAAGAGCGACGGCAAGGCCGCCTACATCGCAGGTGACATCGCCTACTTCCAGGACAAGCGCTCACGCGGCTTCGACCTGTGCATCTACATGCTCGGCGCCGACCACCACGGCTACATCGGCAGGCTGAAGGCCGCCGCGGCCGCGTTCGGCGACGACCCGGCGACCGTCGAGGTGCTGATCGGGCAGATGGTGAATCTGCTGCGCGACGGCGTCGCGGTGAAGATGAGCAAGCGGGCGGGCACCGTGGTGACGCTCGACGACCTGGTCGAGGCGATCGGTGTGGACGCGGCCCGGTACTCGCTGGTGCGTTCGTCGGTGAACTCGAGCATCGACATCGACCTGAACCTGTGGGCCAGCCAGAGCAACGAGAACCCGGTCTACTACGTGCAGTACGCACACGCGCGCACCGCCTCCATCGCGCGCAACGCCGCCGAGTTCGACTACGCCTCCGTCACCCCTGACCTCGCGCTGCTCTCGGCGGAGGAAGAGGGCGAGCTGATCCGCACCCTCGGAGAGTACCCGCGCGTGGTGGCCAGTGCGGCGAGCCTGCGTGAACCGCACCGGGTGGCCCGCTACCTCGAGGAGCTGGCCGGCGCGTACCACCGTTTCCAGACCAACAAGAACCTGCGCGTCCTGCCGCTGGGTGACGACCCCGTCTCACCGACGAACGCCGCCCGGCTCGCTTTGGTCACCGCTACGCGCCAGGTCTTGGCCAACGGCTTGGGCCTGCTCGGCGTCAGCGCGCCGGAGCGCATGTGACCGGCCTGTCGACCAGAGCGAGGAAGGAAGCATCAGTGAGCGAGCGAACCATCGCTACCGCCTGCGCGACAGCGCCGGAGCCGAGTGTCAGCGAGAGGCGGAAATGAGCGCGCACCCGGCCGGTCCCCGGCATGCCGAGATCCCGCACGCGCCGAACCTGCCGGAGCGTCCGAGCGATCCGAAGCAGATGATCGACCTGCCCGCGAACGTCTGGCCGCGCAACTGCGTCCGTGACGAAGACGGCGTCGTCCGCTTGGCGGGCGTGCCGGTGCACGAGCTGGCCGCGCAGTTCGGCACCCCGCTGTTCGTGGTCGACGAGGACGACTTCCGTTCCCGTTGCCGCGATATGGTGCGCGCCTTCGGGTCGAACGCGCGAGTCCACTACGCCTCCAAGGCATTCCTGTGCGGCGAGGTCGCCCGCTGGATCCGGGACGAGGGTCTCTCGCTGGACGTGTGCTCCGGCGGCGAACTCGCCGTCGCACTGCACGCGGGCTTCCCCGCGGAGCGAATCGCCTTGCACGGCAACAACAAATCGGTCTCGGAACTGGAAGCCGCGGTGTCCGCGGGGGTCGGTCACGTCGTGGTCGACTCGCTGATCGAGATCGAGCGCCTGGAAGCCGTCGCGGGCCGCGCGGGCGTGGTGCAGGACGTACTGGTCCGGGTCACCGTCGGTGTGGAAGCCCATACCCACGAGTACATCTCGACCGCGCACGAGGATCAGAAGTTCGGCTTCTCGATCGCGGGCGGCGACGCGATGGAGGCGCTCGCGCGCGTCTTCGATGCCGACAATCTGCGCTTGGTCGGCCTGCACAGCCACATCGGCTCGCAGATCTTCGAGATCGACGGCTTCGAGATCGCCGCGCGGCGCATGCTCGGCCTGCTGCGCGAGGCCGTCGACAAGTTCGGCGTCGAGCGCACCGCGCAGATCGCGACGCTGGACCTCGGGGGCGGACTGGGGATTTCGTATCTGCCGTCGGACGACCCGCCGCCGCTGGACCGCTTCGCCGCGAACCTGCGCGAACTGGTCGCCGCCGAAGCCGAACGCGCGGGCCTGCCCACGCCGGTGATCGCGGTGGAGCCCGGACGCGCCATCGCCGGTCCCGGCACGGTGACGCTCTACGAAGTGGGCACCATCAAGGACGTCTCGCTGGACGGCGGTCTGCGCCGCCGCTACGTGAGCGTCGACGGCGGTATGAGTGACAACATCCGGCCCGCGCTGTATCAGGCCGACTACGATTGCCGCTTGGTCTCGCGGTCGTCGCAGGCCGGGCCGGTGGTCGCGCGCGTCGTCGGAAAGCATTGCGAGAGCGGCGATATCGTCATTCGCGACACCTGGATGCCCGCCGACGTCGGCCCCGGCGACCTGGTCGCCGTCGCCGCCACCGGCGCGTACTGCTACTCGATGTCCAGCCGGTACAACCAGTTGACCCGCCCCGCGGTCGTCGCGGTGCGGGACGGACAGTCGCGCCTGATCCTGCGCCGGGAGACGGTGGCGGACCTGCTCAGCTTGGAGGTGGAAGCGTGACGACGGCGAACGCGAAGAACGGCGTCTGGGGGCCCGATCGCCCGATCGGGGTCGCGGTCCTGGGCATGGGCAATGTCGGCACCGAGGTCGTGCGCATCCTGCGTGAGCACGTCGAGGACCTGCGGTCTCGCGTCGGCGCCCCGGTGGTGCTACGCGGCGTGGCCGTGCGCGATCTCGCCGCCGACCGCGGCATCCCCGCGGACCTGCTGACCACCGACGCCGACGCACTCGTCGCCCGCGACGACGTCGACCTGGTGGTCGAGGTGATCGGCGGCATCGATCCGCCGCGGCGGTTGATCCTGGCCGCGCTGAACGCGGGCAAATCCGTGGTGACCGCGAACAAGGCGCTGCTGGCCGACTACACCGGCGAACTCGCCGCGGCCGCCGAACGCAGCCGCGCCGACCTGTACTTCGAAGCCGCGGTCGCGGGCGCCATCCCCGTGGTGCGGCCGCTGATCCAGTCGCTCGCGGGCGACCGGGTGAACCGGATCGTCGGCATCGTCAACGGAACCACCAACTTCATCCTCTCCGGGATGGACGAGACCGGCGCCGACTACTCGGAGACGCTGGCCGAAGCGACCCGGCTCGGCTACGCGGAGGCCGATCCGACCGCCGACGTGGAGGGTTACGACGCCGCGGCGAAGGCCGCGATACTCGCCTCGCTGGCGTTCCACACCCGGGTCACCGCCGCCGACGTGTACCGCGAGGGCATCTCGCGGATCTCCGCTGAGGATTTCGAGACCGCCTCGGCGCTGGACTGCACGGTGAAGCTGCTGGCGATCTGCGAGCGTGTGGACGCGGGCCCCGGCGAGCCGGGGCCGGAAGACGGCGGCAAGGAGCGCGTCTCGGTACGCGTCTACCCGGCGCTCATTCCCCGCAAGCACCCCCTTGCCGCGGTGACCGGCGCGTTCAACGCGGTCGTCGTCGAGGCGGAGAACGCCGGGCGGTTGATGTTCTACGGACAGGGAGCGGGCGGGGCCCCGACCGCGTCGGCCGTGCTCGGCGATCTGGTGATGGCGGCACGGAACAAGTTCTTCGGGGGTCGCGCTCCTGGCGAATCGGTTTATGCTGAGCTACCGATCGCGCCGATCGGCGATACGCCCACCCGCTATCACGTGAACCTCCAGGTCGAAGACCGTCCTGGGGTCCTGGCCGCGGTGGCGGGCGAATTCGCCGCACATGGGGTGAGCATCTCGACCGTCCGTCAAGAAGGGCACGGCTCGGGTGCGCGCCTGGTCGTGGTGACCCACCACGCCGTGGAGTCGGCGCTCGCGGACACCGTGGCCGCCCTGGCGGAAATGGCATCCGTCACATCCGTGACCAGCGTTCTGAGATTGGAAGGCACCGAAGAATGACCACAGTGTCGCGCAGCGACGCCATAAGGGGCGGCGGCCGGGAGACGGGTGGGCCTACGACCGGCGTCGCGCCCCAGGCAGGAGTGCACTCCCGCTGGCCGGGCCTGATCGCGGCCTACCGCGACCGGATCGCGGGCGCGGCCGACTGGGAGCCGGTCACGCTGTATGAGGGCGGTACGCCGCTGGTGCCCGCGCCGCACCTGTCCGAGGTGACCGGGTGCGAGGTGTACCTGAAGGTCGAGGGCCTGAACCCGACCGGCTCGTTCAAGGACCGCGGCATGACGGTGGCGATGACCGACGCCAAGTACCGCGGCCAGCAAGCGGTGCTGTGCGCGTCCACCGGCAACACCTCGGCATCCGCCGCGGCGTACGCCACGCGCGCCGGCATGAGCTGCGCCGTGCTGATCCCCCAGGGCAAGATCGCGATGGGCAAGCTGGCCCAGGCCGTCATGCTCGGCGCGAAGATCATCCAGGTGCAGGGCAACTTCGACGACTGCCTGGAGCTCGCTCGCAAGGTGACCGCCGACTTCCCCAGCATCGGCCTGGTGAACTCGGTCAACCCGGCGCGTATCGAGGGCCAGAAGACCGCGGCCTTCGAGATCTGCGACGTGCTCGGCAAGGCTCCCGACGTGCACGCGCTCCCGGTCGGGAACGCGGGCAACATCACCGCGTACTGGCGCGGCTACCGGGAGTACCACGCCGACGGCATCACCGGCGGTCTGCCCCGCATGCTCGGGGTGCAGGCCGCGGGGGCGGCCCCGCTGGTCAACGGCGCCCCGGTGAAGGATCCCGAGACCATCGCCACCGCGATCCGGATCGGCGCGCCTGCCTCCTGGAACAGCGCGGTCGAGGCCAAGGAGCAGTCCGGTGGAGCGTTCCGCGCCGCCACCGACGAGGAGATCCTCGACGCCTACCGCCTGGTCGCGGCCACCGAAGGGGTGTTCGTCGAGCCCGCGTCGGCGGCAAGTGTGGCCGGTGTGCTCGCCGCCCGCAAGGAGGGCTGGCTGGATTCCGGACTCACCGTGGTGTGCACGGTGACCGGCAACGGTCTGAAGGATCCCGATACCGCGCTGTCGGGCATGCCGCAGGTGCAGCCGATCTCGGTCGACCCGGTCGCGGTCGCCGCCGAACTAGAGCTGGCCTGAGTTGGATTCCCGCGACAGCCAGCTCATGACCGCGACCCTGCCCGCAGGTCTCACCGTGACCGCGCGGGTACCGGCGTCCACCGCGAACCTCGGCCCGGGGTTCGACTCGCTCGGTATGGCATTGGGTATCTACGACGAGATCGAGGTGCGCACTACGGATTCCGGGCTCACCATCCGGGTCGAGGGCGAGGGCGCCGACGATGTACCTTGGGGCCCTTCGCATCTCGTGGTCCGCGCGATCGAGCGCGGCCTCGAGTCGGCGGGGGTGTGGGCCGACGGCCTCGATGTGGTGTGCCGCAACGTGATTCCGCATTCGCGCGGGCTCGGCTCGTCGGCCTCCGCGGTCGTCGGCGGACTCGCCGCGGGCTGTGCCCTGGCGGGCAAGCTGGACCCGGCGCTGGCCACGTCGGCCGACCGAATGGTCCAGCTGGCCGCGGAATTCGAGGGTCACCCGGACAACGCGGCGGCCAGCGTGCTCGGCGGAATCGTGGTCTCCTGGACCGAGAGCGAACGCAACGCCGACGAGGCTCCGGTGACGGAGTACCACGGCCGTGCCTACCGCGCGGTGCGGCTCGAGGCCCATCCCGCGCTGCGCCCGGTCGTACTGATCCCCGAGGAGCGCTCGTCCACCGCACACACCCGCGGCCTGCTGCCCGAGATCGTGGCGCACGGCGATGCCGCGTTCAACGTCAGCCGCGCCGCGCTGGCGGTGGTAGCACTCACCCAGCGACCCGACCTGCTGATGCCGGCCACCGCCGACCGCCTGCACCAGGCTCAGCGTGCTCCCGCGCTGCCGTTGACCACCGCTTGGATCACCCGCCTGCGCGCGGCGGGGATCGCGGCCACGGTCTCCGGCGCGGGCCCCACCATCCTGGCTCTGGCGACCAGCGAATTTCCAGCGGAACTTCGCGAACTGGCGGCGGCCGACGGCCTGCGCGTGGTGGAGCCGGGAATCGCCGAGGGCGTCCTGGTCGACTGACGGCGAGTCTGTCTTGCCGAGATTCGCAATGGACAGCTATCCTGGGCAAGTCCGTACATCGTGCGCATCAGACGCCGGTGCTTCATCAGGGCAATCGCTCCAGCAGGCTCCAGGCTCAAGCCTCCAGGCCATGGGGGTGCTGCGTAGCTGCGCAACTGGAATGATCTCTCCCCCACCTTTCACCAATGGTGGAGAAGCCGCCGGGCCGGCGGGGCAGGTGATACGGCACACAGCGCCCGGACGGACGCATCCCAGTCCGGCAGAATGCCCGGGCTGCGGGACGAACCCTCGACACAGCACACGGCAATCGAGGGAAGGAAAGGATTTCCGTGACAGATACGGACCTGCTCGCGACACCCGGCGTGGAATCGAACCCGACGGGCGACCGCGAAAGTGAATCCGGACAGATTTCGAAGATGAGCGAACACACCGACGTCGCACGATCGGGGCTGACTGGAATGTTGTTGCCGCAGTTGCGCGCGCTTGCGGGGGAGCTCGGTATCCGAGGCACCTCCGGAATGCGCAAGGGCGATTTGATCGCCGCCATCAAGGAAAATCAGGCCGGAAAAGCAGCGAAGGCGGAAAAGCCCGCCAAGAGCGAGGCCAAGTCCGCGGCAACAGCCAAGGCCGATGCCCCCGCCAAGACCGCCGCTCCCGCTGCGCCGGCGCCGGCCAAGGCCGAGCAGGCGACCCTCGACGTGACGCCCGCGGCTTCGGCTGCGCCCACCGAGGCTCCCGCCCCGGCGAAGACGGCCCCCGCCGATTCCGCGCCCGCCGCCGCGTCGGCGTCGTCCACGGCGACCGAGACCTCCGAGGAGTCCGGCAGGGAGAGCGGCCAGCGTGGCCGCGGCAGGCAGCGGCGTGGCCGTGACCAGGCGCGATCCGCCGCCGACACCGCGCCCGCCGAAACGCGTGCCGACGAGCCGAAGCAGGACGCCGAACAGGGCGGCGAGCGTCGCCGCGAGCGTGGCCAGGGCGAGCGTCAGAGCGGGCGTGGCCAAGGCGAGCGTCAGAGTGACCGTGGCCAGGGCGACCGTCAGAGTGACCGTGGCCAAGGTGAGCGTCAGAGCGAGCGTGGCCAGGACGAGCGCGGCCAGAGCCAGAACGGCAGCGCGGGCGGCCGTGGCGGCGACGACGAAGAGGGCGGTCGCGGACGGCGCGGACGCCGCTTCCGTGAGCGTCGTCGTGGGCGTGACCGCGAGAGTGGCGGCGGCGAGGCCCGCGAGCTCGAGATCCGCGAGGACGACGTCCTGCAGCCGGTCGCGGGCATCCTCGACGTGCTGGACAACTACGCCTTCGTCCGCACGTCGGGTTACCTGGCCGGGCCGAACGACGTCTACGTGTCGATGAACCTGGTCCGCAAGAACGGCCTGCGCCGCGGTGACGCGATCACCGGCGCGGTGCGCGCTCCGCGCGACGGCGAACAGGCCAACCAGCGCCAGAAGTTCGACCCGCTGGTGCGGCTGGACACGGTCAACGGCGGCGAAGTCGAAGCGGCCAAGCGCAGGCCGGAGTTCGGCAAGCTCACCCCGCTGTACCCGAATCAGCGCCTGCGGCTGGAGACCCAGCCGAACAAGCTGACCACCCGCGTGATCGACCTGATCATGCCGATCGGCAAGGGCCAGCGCGCCCTGATCGTGTCGCCGCCGAAGGCCGGTAAGACCACGATCCTGCAGGACATCGCGAACGCGATCGCGACCAACAACCCCGAGGTCTACCTCATGGTGGTGCTGGTCGACGAGCGTCCCGAAGAGGTCACCGACATGCAGCGTTCGGTCCGGGGCGAGGTCATCTCCTCGACCTTCGACCGTCCGCCGTCGGACCACACCTCGGTCGCCGAACTCGCCATCGAGCGCGCCAAGCGCCTGGTGGAGATGGGTAAGGACGTCGTCGTGCTGCTCGACTCGATCACCCGGCTCGGGCGCGCGTACAACAACTCCTCGCCCGCCTCGGGCCGGATTCTCTCGGGTGGTGTCGATTCCACCGCGCTGTACCCGCCCAAGCGGTTCCTCGGCGCGGCGCGCAACATCGAGAACGGCGGCTCGCTGACGATCATCGCCACCGCGATGGTGGAGACCGGTTCGACCGGTGACACGGTGATCTTCGAGGAGTTCAAGGGCACCGGCAATGCCGAGCTCAAGCTGGACCGCAAGATCGCGGAGCGGCGCGTGTTCCCCGCGGTGGACGTCAACCCGTCCGGTACCCGCAAGGACGAGCTACTGCTCAGCCCCGACGAGGCGGCGGTACTGCACAAGCTGCGCCGCGTACTGTCCGGCCTGGACTCCCACCAGGCGATCGATCTGCTGATCGACCGTCTGAAGAAGTCGAAGACCAACCTCGAATTCTTGATGTCGGTGAGCAAGACCGCGCCGGGCGCGCTCGACGAATAGGCTCGGGCTCGTCCGCCCCTTCGAGTATTCAGGCCGTACTGGTCGGGTGCCGCGGAGTTCGCGTGCGGGGCCGACCAAAAGCATCTCGGCGGGTTCTGGGCGTGCCCGACGAGTTACCAAATCAGTTGTCGCCATGACAACGGCCGAGAGGGTCCCGCACAAGCGGGACCCTCTCGGCGTTGCCGGGGCGAAGAAAGCGATTCCGATCGTGGCCGCGCCACTGATCAGGAGACCGAGGATCAGTGCGCAGGGCTCGTCGCCGGGGTCGGGCGCGGTGGAATCCGAAGTCTGACTGTGTACGGCATTCTCCGGTGCCGGATAGTGCGGATCGGGAAGTGCGTACAAACCCATGGCGACCGCGAGAGTCAGTAGAACGAAAATCGCGGACGCGATTCGGATGTTCACGGGGTCTCCTTCCTGTCTCGGCACGCCGATGTGCACCAGGTACGCAACTCTATGAACGAATCTGTTCGCATTCCTGAGTAGCGGACTACCCGACTTCAGGGTCCCGGAGTCGGTGGGGATTCGCGTGCCAGGACTTCCAGGGGCGCGAACGGCGGGGGAGTACGCAGGGCGGGAACAAACCACTCGCCGGGGGCGTTTTGGGAGCGTAACGGCAGTTCTGGCATACTGAACGGTCGTTGCGTCTGCTCAGGTGAGCAGAGCTCCCGCCTAGTCGGTTCCGGTTCACGCTCCGCGCGAATTCGCGTGGGCGACCCGGCGACCAAACTCGAGAGGACACCCATGAAGGCAGGAATTCACCCGACGTATGTCGACACCACGGTCGTCTGTGGTTGCGGCAACACCTTCCAGACTCGCAGCACCAAGGAGTCGGGACACATCACCGTCGAGGTCTGCTCGCAGTGCCACCCGTTCTACACCGGCAAGCAGAAGATCCTCGACACCGGTGGTCGCGTGGCCCGCTTCGAGGCCCGCTACGGCAAGCGTGCCGGCAAGAAGGCCGACGCCAAGTAGCTTCCTCGCCGACGCCCGGTCCTGCTGCGCAGGCCGGGCGTCGGTGTTTTGTATGGACTGGTACCAGGAGAAGGAAGCACTGTGACGCAACCGTCCGCCATCGACGACATTCTGGCCGAGTACGCGGGCCTGGAGACGCAGCTGGCCGATCCGTCGCTGCACAACGATGCGGGCGCCGCGCGCCGGGTCGGCAAAAGGTTCGCCGAGCTGGCGCCGGTCATGGCAACCTACCGCAAACTCGAGACGGCGCGTGACGACCTGTCCGCCGCCCGGGAACTCGCCGCCGACGACTCGGCGTTCGCCGCGGAGATCCCGGATCTGGAACGGCAGGTGGAGGAACTGGAACAGGCCCTCGCCGACCTCCTGGCCCCGCGCGACCCGCACGACGGGGACGACGTCGTGCTCGAGGTGAAATCCGGCGAAGGCGGTGAGGAGTCCGCGCTGTTCGCCGCCGACCTGGCCCGCATGTACGTGCGATATGCCGAGCGGCACGGCTGGAAGGTCGAGATTCTCGACGTCAACCTGTCCGACCTGGGCGGTTACAAAGAGGCGACGCTGTCGATCAAGAGCCGCGACGCCGCCCGCGACGGTGTCTGGTCGCGCTTCAAGTTCGAAGGCGGCGTGCACCGGGTGCAGCGCGTCCCGGTCACCGAATCGCAGGGCCGCATCCACACCTCGGCCGCGGGCGTGCTGATCTATCCGGAGCCCGACGAGATCGAAGAGGTGCAGATCGATGAGTCGGACCTGCGCATCGACGTCTACCGCTCCTCCGGTAAGGGCGGACAGGGCGTCAACACCACCGACTCCGCGGTGCGCATCACCCATCTGCCCTCCGGCATCGTCGTCACCTGCCAGAACGAGCGTTCCCAGCTGCAGAACAAGGCGCGCGCCATGCAGGTGCTCGCGGCGCGGTTGCAGGCGCTGGCGGAAGAACAGGCCGACCAGGAGGCGGCGGCGGGCCGGGCCAGCCAGATCCGCACCGTGGACCGCTCCGAGCGGATCCGCACCTACAACTTCCCGGAGAACCGGATCACCGATCACCGGATCGGTTTCAAGGCGCACAACCTCGACTCCGTGCTCGACGGCGACCTCGACGCGCTGCTGGATGCTCTGGGAAAGGCGGATCGCGAAGCGCGTATGGCGGCGGAATGATCGTCTTTCCGGCAGAGTCGGTGCCATGTCTACCACCCGAGTCGCGTTGCGCCCCGCCATCAACGATGCCGTCGAGACGTTACGGACCGCCGGGGTGCACAGTCCGCAGGCCGACGCCGAGCACTTGGCGGCGCACGTGTTGGGCGTGGAACGGACCAGGCTGGCGCTGACCCCGCTCGTGCCGCCGGACAAGCTGGACGAGTTCCGTGCGTTGGTGGCCCGCCGGGCGCGGCGAATCCCGTTGCAGCACTTGACCGGCACCGCCGTGATGGGTGCGCTGGACCTCGCGGTCGGCCCCGGTGTCTTCATGCCGCGTCCCGAGACCGAATTGCTGTACGCGTGGGCGCTGGCGCAACTGGAGGCGCTGCCGCACGATCACGCGCCGATCGTCGTCGACCTGTGCACCGGATCGGGAGCGCTCGCGCTGGCCGTCGCGCACGCGCGCCCCGACGCGGACGTGCGCGCCGTCGAACTCGATCCCGCCGCACTGGTGTGGGCCAGGCGCAACGCCGACGACCGCATCGCCGCGGGCGACACCCCGATCACGCTCTACGCCGACGACGCCACCGATCCGGGACTGCTCACCGACCTGGACGGCCGGGTCGACATCGTGGTGTCCAATCCGCCCTACATCCCGGAGGGCGCGCACCTCGACCCCGAGGTGGCCGAGCACGATCCGTCCGTCGCCCTGTTCGGTGGCCCCGACGGGCTGAACGTCATCCGCGGGATGATCCCGAACATCACCAGACTGCTGCGGCCGGGCGGTGCCACCGCCATCGAGCACGACGACACCAACGGCTCCGGCGTAGCCGCTCTCCTCACCGCCACCGGCGTCTTCACCGACGTCGTCGAGCATCCCGACCTGGCAGGCAAACCCCGCTTCGTAGCCGCCATCCACACCTGACCCGCGGGCTGCTCCGCACTGAACGTGTATCCCGCGTCACCCCACTAGTACGGCCTGAATACCCGGAGAGGCGGCACAGATGCCAGGATGGTCGGCGTGAGTACCGTCTACGACTGCGCGGATCCCGACTCGCGCGCCGCCGGACTGTCCGCGGCCACCAGCGCCCTGAAATCCGGACGGCTGGTCGTGCTGCCCACCGACACTCTGTACGGCCTGGCCGCCGACGCGTTCGATTCCACGGCGGTGAGCTCGCTGCTCGCGGCCAAGCGCCGCGGCCGGGACATGCCGGTGCCGGTGCTGGTCGGCTCCTGGCACACGATCGACGGACTGGTGTTCTCGGTGCGTCCCCAGGCGCGCGAGCTGATCCGCGCGTTCTGGCCCGGCGGTCTCAGTCTGGTTGTGCAGCAAGCTCCTTCGCTCGCGTGGGATCTCGGTGACACGCGTGGGACGGTGATGCTGCGTATGCCGCTGCACCCGGTCGCTCTCGAACTGTTGCGTGAGGTGGGCCCGCTGGCGGTGTCCAGCGCGAACGTGTCCGGCCGGCCGCCGGCGACGACCGCGGCCGAGGCACGCGACCAGCTCGGCGAGCTGGTCGGTGTCTACCTGGACGGAGGGCCCGCCGAGCACGCGGTCGCCTCCACGATCGTCGATCTGACCGCCGATCAGCCGCGGGTCCTGCGCGTGGGCGCGGTGTCCGTCGCCGACATCGCCGAGGTGCTCGGGATGTCGCCGGAAGCGCTCAGCGGCGCCGCGCAGCAGCTCGGATGATGGGTTCGAGCGCTGTCGTCCCCCTGCGCGAGCTGCTCGTCGTCCTGCTGATCTCGGCGGTGGTGACGTTCCTGGCCACCGGCGGAGTGCGGGTGCTGGCGATCGGCTTCGGCGCGGTCGCCGTGCCGCGTGACCGCGATGTGCACGTCAAGCCGATTCCGCGCATGGGTGGCGTCGGCATGTACATCGGTGTGGTCGCCGCGGTGCTGTTCGCCCACCAGCTACCCGCGCTGCGCAGTGGGTTCGACTACAAACCCAACATCCCGATCGCCGTGCTGGTGGCGAGCACCGTCATCGTGCTGGTCGGCATCGTCGACGACCGCTGGGGCCTCGACGCGCTGACGAAGTTCGCGGGGCAGGTCACGGCGGCGGGCGTGATGGCGGTCATGGGGTTGGGCTGGTACGTCGTCTACAACCCGTTCAGCAACACCACGGTCGTGCTGGACGGATTGCAGGGCGGCCTGGTCACCGTCGCGGTCACTGTCACGCTGGTCAACGCGATGAACTTCGTCGATGGGCTGGACGGTCTGGCGGCGGGCCTCGGCCTGATCGCGGCGCTGGCGGTCTTCGTGTTCTGCCTGGGCCTGATGAACGAGCAGGGCGGCTCGGTCGACACCTACCCGCCCGCGCTGCTGGCCGCCGCGCTGGCGGGCGGATGCCTGGGATTCCTGCCGCACAATTTCCAGCCCGCCCGCATATTCATGGGTGACTCCGGCTCGATGCTGATCGGATTGATGCTCGCCGCGGTCTCGACCGGCGCTTCGGGCCGAATCCCCCTGCAGGGTTACGGCCCGCGCGACATCGTCGGTCTGCTTTCCCCGTTGTTGCTGGTCGGTGCGGTGATGTTCATTCCGGTACTCGATTTGTTGCTCGCTATCGTGCGCCGGGTCCGGGCGGGCGTGAGTTTCTCGACGCCGGACAAGATGCACTTGCATCATCGCTTGCTGCAGATCGGCCATTCCCACCGCCGCGTCGTGTTGTTGATCTATTTGTGGGTCGGTGTGCTCGCGTTCGGCGCGGTCGGCACCTCGCTGATGGATCGCACGCTCGTGGTGTTGCTGATGGCGGGCGGGTTGGTTTTCGCGTTGGTGATCACCGCGATTCCGGGGCTGCGGCGTGGGGACCCGGCGGGGGACGGATCGGCGTCCGGGTAAAGTCGGCGGCTGTGAGCTTCACACCCGAACCCGTCCCCGGCCCCGATGCGCCGCTGCGGTCCGCGCTGCGCTACGGACTGATCGGCCTGGGGGTGCTGGTGGTCCTGGCCGTCGCGCTCGGCGCGGCCGTCGCGGGCATTCCCGGAGTGTGGGGTGCGCTGCTGGGCGCCGCGATCGGCGGCGGCTTCATCCTCACCACCGCGGCCGTCGTGCTGTTCGGCGCGAAACTGCCGCCCAGCACGGCCGGACTGATCATGCTGGTCAGCTGGGCGGGCAAGGTGCTGGTGGCGTTGATCGTCGTCGCGATCCTGCAGCGATTCGACTTCTACGACCGGGTCGTCCTGTTCCTCACGGTCGTCGGAGCCCTGGTCATCGTGCTCGGCGCGGAGACGTACGGGGTTGTGCGGCAGAAGGTTCCGTACGTGACGACGACCGACGCCCAGAGCGCTCCAGATACTCGGGAGTAACGAAAACACCCACCCCCTACACGCTGTCGTAGATGACTTGGTAAAGTGTTGGTAAGCAAGCGACCAAGTCGAGGATCGATGAGGGGTCACCGCCGAGATCCACCGCCTGGGCCGCTATGCTTACTGCCGTGCCGGGCTCCCAGGGGTTGTTCCGGTTCTGCATGTCGACGAATGTCGCCGACACACGTACAGACGCCTGGTGGAAATGAAACCACCGCCCAGCTGCTGACGAACTTCGAGCCGACCTGAGTCGACCAAATTGATCGTCAATGTCCGATCGAACCGCGGGAATGACCGTACCCGCGGCCCGAACACGGGAGAGAACGCTGAGCGTCACCACTCTGGCGGCCGAGTTCCACGCGCCGTCGCTTACCGACTTCTTCCCTCCAGCTGTGCTGTTCGAGGGAACACCGTTCGAACTCGATCGATTGATGCTGATCCGCATTCTGATGTCGTTCGTTCTGGTCGGCGTGATGCTGCTGGCCTTCCGCTCGCCGAGGATCGTGCCGCGCGGCCTGCAGAATGTCGCCGAAATCGGTTTGGTCTTCGTCAAGGAGCAGATCTGCGAAGAGGTCCTCGGCAAGGAAACCGGGCGCAAGTACTTCCCGCTGATCGCGACGATCTTCTTCACGGTCCTCTTCCTGAACTTCTCCGGCGTCGTCCCGGGGTTGAACATCTCGTCGAACGCCCGAATCGGCATGCCGCTGGTGCTGGCCGTCGTCGCGTACCTGGCGTTCAACTACGTCGGTATCAAGAAGTACGGCTTCCTGACCTACATGCGCAGCAGCATCGTCGTTCCGAATGTTCCCCCCGCGCTGCACGTGCTGCTGATTCCGATCGAGTTCGTCTCGACCTTCATCCTGCGTCCGTTCACGCTGACCGTCCGACTCATGGCGAACATGCTGGCCGGCCACATCATGCTGGTGCTGTTCTTCAGCGCGACCTGGTTTTTCCTGTTCGACGCCGCCGCGTGGATGAAGGTGTTCTCGCCGTTCTCGCTGATCGCGGGACTCGGATTCACGCTCTTCGAACTGTTGGTCATCTTCCTGCAGGCTTACGTGTTTGCGCTGCTGACCGCCGTATACATCGGACTCGCACAGCACGCGGCCGATCACTGACCTGACCGACACTAATACCGGAAACCTGCTGCACCACGCCGACCGGCGGGTGAGCAACAGAAAGGGAATGGAAGACTCATGAGCCTCGCTTACCTGGCCCAGGAAGCCGCGACGAACGAGAGCACCTTCAAGGGCCTGGGCGCCGTCGGCTACGGTCTCGCCGCCATCGGCCCCGGCATCGGCGTCGGCATCGTCGTCGGCAAGGCCATCGAGGGCATCGCGCGCCAGCCTGAGCTGCAGGGCACCATCCGTACCAACATGTTCCTCGGTATCGCGTTCACCGAAGCCCTGGCCCTCATCGGTCTCGTCGCCGGCTTCATTTTCTGATTCCGATGTACGAGTCAGTTTTGCTCGCCGCGGCGGAGGGAGAGGAAGTGAATCCTCTCGTCCCCGAAACGTACGACATCGTCTGGTCGATCGTCTGCGTCGTCATCATCGGAATCCTGTTCTACAAGTACGTGGTTCCGCGCCTGATGAAGACACTCGACGAGCGTTCCGAGAAGATCGAAGGCGGCATCGCACGCGCCGAAGCCGCGCAGGAAGAAGCTCAGCTCACCCTGCAGCAGTACCAGCAGCAACTGGCCGACGCCCGGCTCGAGGCCGCTCGCATCCGTGAGGACGCGCGCACCCAGGGCCAGGAGATCCTCGCGCAGATGCGCTCGGAGGCCCAGGCCGAAGCCGACCGCATCATCGCGGCGGGCCACACCCAGCTGGAAGCCCAGCGCCAGCAGATCCTGACCGAGCTGCGCTCGGAAGTCGGCCGCACGGCCGTCGATCTGGCCGAGAAGATCATCGGACAGTCGGTTTCGGACGAGGCCAAGCAGGCTTCCTCGATCGACCGGTTCCTCGATGAGCTCGACCAGACGGACGCAGGCATCGGGGTCGGAAGGTAACGACGCGAAAGTGAGAAGCATGTACGCAGCGAGCCGCGAGGCCAGTGCCCGGTCTCGGGAGGCGCTTCGGGCCGCTCTGACCGGAAGCGACAGTGCCGCGGCCACGACGGGGTCGGAACTGTTCGCCGTTGTCGCCGTGCTGGACGACCAGCGTTCGCTGCGTGTGGCGCTCGCGGACGTGTCGGTGCCGGGTTCCGCGCGCGCGGAACTCTGTGAGCGGGTCTTCAGCGGCAAGGTCAGCGCTGCCACGCTGGCAGTGCTGACCACCGCCGTGGCCCAGAACTGGTCGCGCACCTCCGACCTGGTGGCCACTCTGGTGCTGCTCGGCCAGGAGGCGTTGCTGGAGTCGGCGGCCCAGCGTGGCCGGCTCGAAGCGGTCGAGGACGAGCTGTTCCGGCTCGGCCGGATCATCAGCGACAACTCGGCGTTGGATCAGGCGCTGTCGGATCGGTCGCAGCAGGCTTCGGCCAAGCGCGAGCTGCTCAACGGGCTGCTCGCGGGCAAGACGGAGGCCATCACCCTGACCCTGGCGGAGCAGGTGGTGACCAGGCAGCGGACGAGTATCGGCGCCGCCTTCGACGAACTGGCCGACCTCGCGGCGGCTCGCCGCGATCAGATCGTCGCGCATGTGCGCGCCGCCATCGGGCTCACCGAACAGCAGCGTGACCGGCTGGCCGCCTCCCTGCGGCGCATCTACGGCAAGGCGACCACGGTGCACATCGAGGTCGACCCGAGTTTGCTGAGCGGAGTCGTGGTGCGCGTCGGTGACGACGTGATCGACGGCAGCGCCATCGGCCGACTGGAGAAGCTGCGCCGGGCACTCGCCTAGCGCGCTTCCACCACCCCCGACATTCCAGACCCAGACAGCGAGAGCAGGAAGAACATGGCGGAGCTGACGATCTCCTCCGACGAGATCCGTAGCGCGATCGAGAGCTACACCCAGAGCTACACCCCCGAGACCTCCATCGAAGAAGTCGGTGTGGTCACCGACACCAGTGACGGCATCGCGCACGTCAGCGGCCTGCCTTCGGCGATGGCCAACGAGCTGCTCGAGTTCCCGGGCGGCGTGCTCGGCGTCGCGCTGAACCTCGAGGACCGTGAGATCGGTGCGGTCATCCTCGGCGAGTTCGCCGAGATCGAGGAGGGCCAGGAGGTCCGCCGGACCGGTGACGTGCTCTCGGTTCCGGTCGGCGACAACTTCCTCGGTCGCGTGGTGAACCCGCTCGGCCAGCCGATCGACGGTCTCGGCGAGATCGAGTCCGAGGAACAACGCGTGCTCGAGCTGCAGGCCGCGACCGTGCTGGAGCGCCAGCCGGTCGAGGAGCCGCTGGCCACCGGCATCACCGCGATCGACGCGCTGACCGCCATCGGCCGCGGCCAGCGTCAGCTGATCATCGGCGACCGCAAGACCGGTAAGACCGCGGTCTGCATCGACGCGATCCTGAACCAGAAGGCCAACTGGGAGTCCGGCGACCCCAAGAAGCAGGTGCGCTGCATCTACGTCGCCATCGGCCAGAAGGGCTCCACCATCGCGGGCGTGAAGGCCGCGCTGGAGCAGCACGGCGCGCTGGAGTACACCACCATCGTCGCCGCCCCGGCCTCCGACTCCGCCGGCTTCAAGTGGCTGGCCCCCTACACCGGTTCGGCCATCGGCCAGCACTGGATGTACCAGGGCAAGCACGTGCTCATCGTGTTCGACGACCTGACCAAGCAGGCCGAGGCCTACCGCGCCATCTCGCTGCTGCTGCGTCGCCCGCCGGGCCGCGAGGCCTACCCGGGTGACGTCTTCTACCTGCACTCCCGGCTGCTGGAGCGTTGCGCGAAGCTGTCCGACGAGCTGGGTGCGGGATCGATGACCGGTCTGCCGATCATCGAGACCAAGGCCAACGACATCTCGGCGTTCATCCCCACCAACGTCATCTCCATCACCGACGGTCAGGTCTTCCTCGAGTCCGACCTGTTCAACAAGGGCGTCCGCCCGGCGATCAACGTCGGTACCTCGGTCTCCCGCGTCGGTGGCGCCGCCCAGACCAAGGGCATGAAGAAGGTGGCGGGCTCGCTGCGCCTGGAGCTGGCGCAGTACCGCGAGCTGGAGGCGTTCTCCGCGTTCGCCTCCGACCTCGACGCGGCCTCGCTGGCTCAGCTCGAGCGCGGCGCCCGCTGGGTCGAGCTGCTCAAGCAGGACCAGTACTCGCCGGTGCCGGTGGAGGACCAGATCATCTCGATCTACCTGGTCGACCGTGGCCACTACGACGCGATCCCGGTCGGCGACATCCGCCGCTTCAACGCCGAACTGCTCGAGGAGCTGCACCGCAGCGCCGCCGACGCGTTCAAGGCGATCGAGGGCGGCAAGGTGCTCGACGGCGAGGCTGCCGAGCAGATCGAGGCGGCCACCAAGAAGTTCCTTGGGACCTTCCTCACCTCCGACGGCACTCCCGTGGTGAACGAGGCCGACGCGGGCCAGCTCGACCACGAAGAGGTCGAGTCGCTGTCGGTCACCCGCAAGCACGTCGAGAAGTAACGCGAGCTCGCAATGCGCTATTCGATCCGCGGCAGGAGCGAGGGGCACGAAGGAGGACGCGTACGCGACCACCTGGTGCCCCGCGAATGCCGCCAATCCAACGCAGGGAATGAAGGGAGTGTGAACCGCTGATGGCAAGTTTGCGTGAATTGCGCTCCCGCATTCGTGGTGTGAATTCGATCAAGAAGATCACCAAGGCCCAAGAGCTGATCGCGACCTCGCGAATCTCCAAGGCGCAAGCCAGGGTCGCGGCGGCGAAGCCGTACGCGGAGGAGATCACCAAGGTCCTCAGCGAGCTGGCGAGCGCGTCGAAGAACCTCTCGCACCCGCTGCTGACCGAGCGCCCCAACCCGCGTCGGGCCGCCGTGCTGGTCATCACCAGCGACAGCGGCATGTGCGGTGGCTACAACTCGAACGTGCTCAAGCGCGCCGAAGAGCTGATGACCACCCTGCGCGACGAAGGCAAGGAGCCGGTGCTCTACGTCATGGGCAACAAAGGCCTGACGTACTACGCCTTCCGCGACCGCCCGTACGTGTCGGCGTGGACCGGGTTCTCGCAGCAGCCGAAGTACACCGATGCCTCGGCCGCCTGCAACCACTTGGTGGACGCCTTCATGGTCGGCTCCGACGGGGCGGTTCCCGCTCCGAACGGGACGGGTGACATCGCAGGTGTCGATGAGCTGCACGTCGTTTACACGCGCTTCGTGTCGATGCTGACGCAGACCCCGGAGGTGCGCCGGCTGGCGCCCATCCAGGTGAGCTACGTCGACGAGAACTTCGACCTGGGTGAGGACATGGTGTCGGATTCGCCGACCGCCGACGTCCACGCCCAGTACGAATTCGAGCCCGACGCCGATGTGCTGCTGGCGGCGCTGCTGCCGAAGTACGTCAATACGCGTATCTACGCGTCGTTGCTCGAGGCAGCGGCATCCGAGTCCGCGGCTCGGCGCACCGCAATGAAGGCCGCCACCGACAACGCCAACGAACTCGCGAGCGTGCTACAGCGCGAGGCGAACTCGGTGCGTCAGGCCCAGATCACGCAGGAAATCAGCGAAATCGTCGGCGGCGTGAACGCGCTGGCGTCGAGCTCGGACCGCGACTGAGCGCCATACGCGGCCTGAGCGACGGGCACGTAGTAAGGCCCCCGAAGGCCGCACATCGACACGGAGAGAACCAACACCAATGACCGCAGCTGTCACTCAAGACAACACGAGCCGGACCGGCGGCGCCGCAGGCCGCGTCGTCCGGGTCATCGGCCCCGTCGTGGACGTGGAGTTCCCGCGCGGAGCCATTCCCGAGCTGTTCAACGCTCTGCACGCCGAGATCGCCCTGACCTCGGTGGCCAAGACCCTGACCCTCGAGGTCGCCCAGCACCTCGGCGACGGCATCGTGCGCACCATCTCGATGCAGCCGACCGACGGTCTGGTCCGCGGCGCCACCGTCACCGACACCGGCAAGCCGATCTCGGTGCCGGTCGGTGACGTGGTCAAGGGCCACGTCTTCAACGCGCTGGGCGACTGCCTGGACACCCCCGGCCTCGGCCGCGACGGCGAGCAGTGGGGCATCCACCGCAAGCCGCCGTCGTTCGACCAGCTCGAGGGCAAGACCGAGCTGCTCGAGACGGGCATCAAGGTCATCGACCTGCTCACCCCGTACGTGAAGGGCGGCAAGATCGGTCTGTTCGGTGGCGCCGGTGTCGGCAAGACCGTTCTGATCCAGGAGATGATCACCCGTATCGCACGGGAGTTCTCCGGTACCTCCGTGTTCGCCGGCGTCGGCGAGCGCACCCGTGAGGGCACCGACCTGCACCTGGAGATGGAGGAGATGGGCGTCCTCCAGGACACCGCCCTCGTCTTCGGTCAGATGGACGAGCCGCCGGGCACCCGTATGCGCGTCGCCCTCTCGGCCCTCACCATGGCCGAGTACTTCCGCGACGTGCAGCACCAGGACGTGCTGCTGTTCATCGACAACATCTTCCGGTTCACCCAGGCCGGTTCCGAGGTGTCGACCCTACTCGGCCGCATGCCCTCCGCCGTCGGTTACCAGCCCACGCTGGCCGACGAGATGGGTGAGCTGCAAGAGCGCATCACCTCGACCCGTGGTCGGTCCATCACCTCGCTGCAGGCCATCTACGTGCCCGCCGACGACTACACCGACCCGGCGCCGGCGACCACCTTCGCCCACCTGGACGCGACGACCGAGCTCTCCCGCCCGATCTCGCAGAAGGGCATCTACCCGGCCGTCGACCCGCTGACCTCGACCTCCCGCATCCTGGAGGCCTCGATCGTCGGCGACCGGCACTTTCGGGTGGCCAACGAGGTCAAGCGGATCCTGCAGAAGTACAAGGAACTGCAGGACATCATCGCCATCCTCGGTATGGACGAACTGTCGGAAGAGGACAAGGTCCTCGTCGGTCGTGCCCGTCGTCTGGAGAAGTTCCTCGGCCAGAACTTCATCGTGGCCGAGAAGTTCACCGGTCAGCCGGGTTCGGTCGTGCCGCTGGAGCAGACCATCGATGACTTCGATCGGGTCTGCAAGGGCGAGTTCGACAGCTACCCGGAGCAGGCCTTCAACAGCTGCGGTGGTCTCGACGATGTCGAGAAGGCCGCGAAGAAGATCCTCGGAAAGTAGTCACCGATGGCGGAAATGTCAGTGGATCTCGTCGCGGTCGAGCGACTGCTCTGGTCCGGCCAGGCGTCGTTCGTCAGCGCGCAGACCACCGAGGGCCAGATCGGCATCATGGCGGGGCACGAGCCGTTGCTCGGCCAGCTGGTCGAGGGCGGCACCGTGACGATCGTGGACACCGACGGTCGGCGCATCGTCGCCGCGGTCCACGGGGGCTTCTTCTCGGTGACCGCGAACTCGGTTCGGGTACTCGCCGAGTCGGCGGAATTCGCCGACGAGGTGGACCTCGAGGCGGCCCGCCGGGTGCTGGCCGACTCGGAGGCCAGCGACGAGCAGCAGAAGGCCGCTCAGGCCCGGGTGCGCGCGGTCGAACAGAACGCGAACGCGTAAGCGAACAACCTGTCATCGAGAGCAATCGCTGTCGGCGGTGAAGGGTTCCTTCACCGCCGACAGCGTCTTTCAGGCGAGTCGGACACGGCCGGGCCATTTGTAAACTCGCGGCCGTGGTTGAATGACCGCACGCGGTGTGAGCATCAGGGTCGGAGGCGGAAGCCTGCGTACCAACGAAGAGCCTGTGATCACCGCCAATCGAATGCCGTGTCGAAGACATGGTGGCGCGAGCGAAGGGACGAACGGCATTGCACACCGGGATGGTTCTGCTGATCATTCTGGTGCTCACGCTCGTGTTCCTCGCGCTCGCCTCGACTTACCGCCTGATCATGTTGCGCCGCGGCGGAACCGCCGCGATTCTGCGCGTCCTCCCCGCTCGTGGGGGGCAAGGGTGGCGGCACGGACTGATCCGTTACGACGAGGATCGTCTCGTCTTCTTCAAACTCACCAGCCTGAAACTCGGCCCGGATTCCACCATCGGGCGTCAGGGTATCGAGATCGGTGACCGCCGCGGCCCGCGCGGCGACGAATTCGACATCATGACCGACGACATCGCTGTGATCGCGGTAGCGGACCGCGCGGGCGATTTCGAGCTGGCGCTGGATCGCGACTCCCTGACCGCCTTCCTCTCCTGGGTGGAGTCCCGCCCGTCCGACCGCACCCGGCGGATGCCGGGCCTGTAACACCCGCGCTCGGCCGCTTGGCGGACTGCTTCCCGCCGCGCCCGTTAGGGTGGTGCTGTGAGCGTGCATCTGACGCGGATCTACACCCGGACCGGCGATGACGGGACCACGGGATTGAGCGACTTCTCCCGGGTCGCGAAGACCGACCCCCGGTTGGTCGCCTACGCCGACTGCGATGAGACCAACGCCGCCATCGGTGTGGCGATCGCCCTCGGCGGAGCGGAAGGAACAATGCTCGCGGTGCTGCGCCGGGTACAGAACGACCTGTTCGATGCCGGGGCAGACCTCTCCACACCCGTGGTCGCGGAGCCGAAGTACCCGCCGTTGCGAGTCACCCAGCCCTACATCGACCGGCTCGAAGCATGGTGCGACGAGTTCAACGCCGAACTGCCCGCGCTGAATTCGTTCATCCTGCCCGGCGGTACTCCGCTCGCGGCCCTGCTGCACACCGCCCGTACGGTCGCCCGGCGGGCGGAGCGCTCGGCGTGGGCCGCGATCGAGGCCCATCCGGAGGACACGAACATCCTGCCGGCCAAGTACCTCAATCGCCTGTCCGACCTGCTGTTCATCCTGAGTCGGGTGGCCAATCCCGGCGGCGATATCCTGTGGAAACCCGGCGGAGAACGGCCGAGCGACTGATCGCGTAGCACCGGAGGCGACTAGCCGAGCGATCACCGGGTATGGCCAGCAAGGCAACGGGGCCTCCACCCCGTCGGCCGCAGAACGCCCATCCCGCGGCACTCGCTCGAACAGCGAAAACGTTCGGAGGCGAGGGGAGTCGTGGAGAGGCGGCACCGTAGTGCGCCGCCCCAACTATCCTTGCACCAACAGTGCGCCGAATACGCGGAGAGGCGGCATGGAACGGTTTTTGGTTACCGGCGGAAACAGACTCGTCGGTGAGGTCACGGTGGGGGGCGCCAAGAACAGCGTCCTCAAACTGATGGCCGCTGCGTTGCTGGCCGAGGGCACGACCACGATCACGAACTGCCCGGACATCCTCGACGTGCCACTGATGGGTGATGTGCTGCGCGGTCTCGGCTGCGACGTGTCCATCGACGGCGGGGTGGTCACCATCACGACGCCTGCCGAACCGAAGTATCACGCGGACTTCCCCGCGGTGACCCAGTTCCGCGCGTCGGTGTGTGTACTGGGTCCGTTGATGGCGCGGTGCAAGCGCGCCGTCGTCGCGCTGCCCGGCGGTGACGCGATCGGCTCCCGTCCGCTCGACATGCACCAGGCCGGTCTGCGCTTGCTCGGCGCGACCAGCGAGATCGAGCACGGTTGCGTGGTGGCCAAGGCGGACGAACTGCAAGGCGCCCGGATCCGCCTCGACTTCCCTTCGGTCGGCGCGACCGAGAACATCCTCATGGCCGCGGTGCTCGCCGAAGGGGAGACGGTGATCGACAACGCCGCGCGCGAACCCGACATCGTCGACCTGTGCAACATGCTCGTCCGGATGGGCGCGCGAATCAGCGGCGCAGGCACCTCGGTGCTCACCATCGAGGGGGTCGAGCGCCTGTCGCCGACCACCCATCGCGTCATCGGGGACCGCATCGTGGCCGCGACGTGGGGGATCGCCGCCGCGATGACCCTCGGGGACATCCGCGTCACCGGCGTGAACCCCAAGCATCTGTCGCTGGTACTGGACAAGCTGCGGTCCGCGGGGGCGCGCATCTCGTTCGAGCAGGACGGCTTCCGCGTGATCCAGGCCGAGCGTCCGCGTGCGGTGAACTTCTCGACGCTGCCGTTCCCCGGTTTCCCGACCGACTTGCAGCCGATGGCCATCGGGCTCGCGTCCATCGCGGACGGAACCTCGATGATCACCGAGAACATCTTCGAGGCCCGCTTCCGCTTCGTGGAAGAAATGATCCGGCTCGGCGCCGACGCGCGTACCGACGGGCACCATGCGGTGGTGCGCGGGATTCCGCGGTTGTCGAGCGCTCCGGTGTGGTCGTCGGATATTCGGGCCGGCGCGGGTTTGGTCCTCGCGGGACTGGTCGCCGACGGGACCACCGAAGTGCACGACGTCTTCCACATCGATCGCGGGTATCCGAACTTCGTCGAGCAGCTGCAGGCGTTGGGCGGCGACGTAGTGCGGGTCGGCGCCGGGGATTGAGCGCCGATTCGATCTTCGTCGCCGGCACGTTACGCAACGGTTTCACGAAAATGCGTACTGACCAGGCGATTTGACATCGTTCACGCAGACACGTAACTTATTCCAAGTCAGAGCGACACGGACACCGACCCGGGGCCCAGGAGCTGAGCGGAAACGCTGAGCGAGAGGCCAGGGAAACGAGGTAGTACGAGGAGCGCCTGACGATCACACTGGCTTGAACGCGACCCCGGTTTGCGACTGGGTTCACGGCTGAGCTAAGCTGGAAAAGTTGCTTCACCGATCAATCGGTTCACACCGGGCGATGGTGTGTGCGTGTGTTCTTTGAGAACTCAATAGTGTGTCGATGAATGTCAGTGCCAAATATTTTTTGGTTCCGGCTCTTACACTCCCCGTGTGGAGGGTCGGGCATTTTTTGTCAGCTTTTTGCTGGCGATTGTTTTGCTAGGTTTTCGGACTCTAGTTTTTGATCTGATTGCACCCTTTCGGGGGTGTGGTTGTGAGTCTTCAACG
>NZ_VUOT01000054.1:0-28077 GCF_009829295.1 Nocardia sp. CY15 | reverse complement strand
AGAACAAGCCCGACGAGCCGCCCTACCAGCCTGGTTGCACACCTATAATCACCACCGGCAACACACCGCCATCGGCCGCCAGACACCCATCAGCCGGTTGACCAACCTCCCTGGGCAGTACACCTAGTGCCGCGTCCGGATAGGTCGCTGCGGTAACCGTGTGTCGTGTCGGCCTGGCGTGTTGATCGGGGATCCTGCTGCTGAAGGTGGTGCCGGTGGCTCGGAGGCCGGATGTGTTCGTCGGAGGTCGATGTAACGGTTGCCGGCTGTGCTGACACTGAGCCTTCTGAAGCTATCCGCTTGGAAGGAGACTCCATGTACGACCCCCCGTTGCCCACGTCCGCAGTAGCAGCCACCGCGGCGGCGGGCTCCGGCCCACGCGGCGGCGGCGATGCCGACCAGCCCTGGGCGCTTCGCATGCTGGAAAGCCGGGTATCCGGACGCTGGGCGGTCACAGTCGCGATCGTGCGAATCGTGGTCGGCGCATTCTTCGTCCTCGCCTCCACCTCGAAGTTTCCGTTCTCGAGTTACTACGAGGAAGAAGCGGCCGCGTTCGTGGAGTGGGGCTTTCCGGATTCGGCCCTGATCGTCATTCTGGTCGGCCTGCTCGAGTTGGGCTGCGGGGCGCTGCTCGTCCTCGGCCTCGGTGCCCGCCTGGCCGCTGCCGGGCTCGCGGCCACCATGGTGGGCGCGATCTGCACCGCCGGGATACAAGAGGGCGGCTACTTTCACCTCGGCCTCGCGCCGGCAATGCTGCTCGTCGCGCTCGCTCTGACCTGGACCGGAGCAGGCCCGGCGTCATTGGACTCCCGTGTGGCCGTGAAAGTGGGGGGCAAGCGATGAACTATTCCGGTGTAGCCGACCCGAGCAACACGTTGGTGCGCGTGGTACCTGCCGAGGCGAAGGACCTGGCTGCTGCCGCTGCCCAACTGCTGGTGGATTTCAACCGGGAATACAACGATCCCGCCCCTGATCCGGCGTGGCTGGCTGATCATCTGTCGACGTTGATCGCGGGCGGAGACACCAGTGTCCTACTCGTCGGTGATCCGGCGGTCGCAGTGGCTGTACTTCGGTTCCGGACCAGTACGTGGTCGGCGAATTCCGAAGCCTATCTCGCCGAGTTCTACGTGATTCCGCCGCTGCGTGGACGCGGCATAGGCTCAGAGTTCCTGATGGCGATTCTCGATCACGCCCGCGAACGCGGGGCGAGATACATGGATCTGACCACCACCGAGGAAGACCGCGCCGCACGCCGCGTCTATGAGAAGCACGGTTTCGATTGCCACGAAGGCAAAGGCCGAGGTCCTGTTTCGCTGTACTACGAACTCGACCTGGACTGAAATGAACGGGCATCCGTTCTCACGACCGGATTGCCGGCTTCGACTTCGGGCCGCACTGAGCGAAGCCCGGCGGCCCTCTCGCCTCGCACGCCTGGAGACACGGATGTCGAAATGGAACGACACAGAGGAAACCGTCCTGCTCGCTGGCTTGCGGAACGGTGATGCGGCCACGTTCGAGCTCGTCTTGGACAACTGGTCAGGTGGGATGATCCAGGTAGCGAGAAGTTACGTCTCGACCCACGAGTCGGCCTGCGAGGTGGTGCAGGAAACCTGGATCGCCGTCATCCGCGGCATCGACAAATTCGAAGGTCGCTCCTCGTTGCAGACTTGGGTGTACCGCGTCTTGGTCAACACGGCCAAACGCCGTGGTCTCCAGGAAGCTCGTAGTGTTCCGATGAGCTCTTTGGAAACAGACACCGGACCCACGGTTGACTCCGCGTTGTTTCGACCCGAGGGAGAGCCGTACGCGGGTCACTGGTGGTCGCCGCCGACGCCGTGGCCCTCACCGGAGCAGGCCTTGCTCGACGACGAGGTGCGCGCGGTGATAGCCGCGGCGCTCGAACAACTGCCTGCTCGACAACGCATGGTGATCAACCTGCGCGATGTGCTCGGCTACGGGTCGCACGAGGTCCGCGAGATACTCGAGATCTCCGCGGCCAACGAGCGAGTATTACTGCATCGTGCGCGTGCTTTCGTCCGAGGACGACTGGAGGAGTACTTCGCCTCGGCCGAGAACACCCACCGGCGAATGAACAGGAAGGTGCCCTGATGGAGGAAATTCACTGCATCGACCTTGTCGAACGGGTCACCGACTTTCTCGAAGGCGCCCTGAGCGAGGACGAAGAGCGACGGTTCCTCGCCCATCTGCAGTACTGCGACGGGTGCGACCGCTATCTCGACCAACTGCGCCACACCATCAACGCGCTGAACCACCAACCCTCGCCCGGCCTGTCCAATGAAATGAAAAAAGCGCTGCTGGCAGAGCTCCGTTCCCAATCCTACTGAGCGCTTCATAGAACTCGCCCGCAGCACGCAAACTCAGGCCGTGACTGTTCGACGATGTCGTGGGACCGGGGTTGAAGTCGTGATCATCTGTCGCACGTACGATTCCGACACCTGCATCAGCTTCACGATCAACCCGACCGGCTGATGCTGCGCAGAGACCATCGCCACCACCGCTCACGCGCCCGAGAGCAACCGGCCACCCGGTGACAGTGACAGCATCAACCTTCCTGGACGCGGCACTAGGAAGCGGCGGTCCGAGCGAGTTCGGCCTCGATGGTGACGACTCGCTCGGCCTCGATACCCCACGGGTGCTCGACACCGACCCGCCGGTCCAGATCCCACAGCACGCATTCCTCATCCGGAGCGGCCACGAACGACCACGCCACCACCGTACGGCCGAGTTGCTCCGCCATGGTTCCGTGCGACTCGTCGGCAGGCCCGTCGCCTTCCGGGAAGTGGTGCAGGAAACGACCATAGGCTCTCGCGCAGAAATCGGCGTAGCGCTTGGTGCACAGGATCAACCCGTGCCATGCCTCGTCCACCGCGTGCGACGGCATACCGATCACCTGGTCGTCGCGCATGGCAGCGCCGCAGCAGAGCAGCCATTGCCGCAGGCCCGTGGCCACCAGTTCCCTTGGCTGCCAAGGGCAGGTCTTGTACACGGCCTCGGGCAGTTCCAGCGCGTCGACGGCGGCGCGCACGGTCGCCAAGTCGATATCGTGCGCGGTGGGCCTGCGGAACCTGAAGTTCACCACAGTTCACTGTACGTGCGGCCGCTCGGCCGCTACCGTTTTGACATGAGCGCACTCATCCTGTTGTTCATCCTGTTGATGGTGCTGCTCCTCGTGGCGGTTCCGATCATCGTCGTAGTCGTCATCATCCGCTCGCAGCGCAATCAGTTTCCGCCGCCGCCACCCTACGGTCCGTGGCGCGGCGGGTACCGGAGCGGAGGATATAACGAGGGGGGATCCAATGACCCGTTCTGGGCCGCCGGTGGAGCCGGATTGATCGGCGGATTCGACCAGCCGCACGGGGGTGGGCATCACCCTCATCATCACGGCGGCAGTTGCGGCGGTGGAAGCGGCAGCAGTTGCGGCGGGGGGAGTAGTTCCAGCTGTAGTGGCGGCAGCAGTTCCAGCTGTGGCGGCGGCAGCAGCTCGAGTTGTGGCGGCGGCAGTAGTTCCAGCTGCGGTGGCGGCGGATCCTGACGCACGATTTGACCTCAACTCATCTTCAGGTTTCATGCTGATCTTCGTTCGAGACAGCAAGAAACGACGGAGGATGAGTCATGCGGGTTGTGCAGGCCGTTGAGTTCGGTGGACCGGAAGTGCTCGTGGTGCGCGAGCTGCCGGATCCGGTGGCCGGGCCGGGAGAGGTGGTCGTCGATGTGGCCGCCGCGGATGTGATGTTCCTGGACACCCGACTGCGGAGCGGCTGGGGAACCGACTTCTTCGCCATCGAGCCGCCCTACGTGCCCGGCGGGGCGATCGCCGGCGTGGTGTCCTCGGTCGGTCCCGACGTCGATCCGGCGTGGGTGGGCAAGCGGGTGTCTACGCCGACCGCGGCCAGCGGCATCGGCGGCGGCTTGCCGATCGGCGGATACGCCGAGAAGGCGCTGGCCAAGGTGGACACGCTGGTCACGGTGCCCGAGGAACTGACCGCGGCCCAGGCCGTCGCGCTCGCACATGACGGCAGGACCGCGCTCGCGGTGTTCGACCGCGCCACCGTCCGGCCGGGGGAATGGGTCCTCATCACCGCCGCGGGCGGCGGGCTGGGCATCCTGCTGATCCAGCTCGCCCGTGCGGCGGGCGCGAACGTCGTCGCCGCGGCGCGTGGCGCCACGAAGCTGGAACTCGCCCAGCGGCTCGGCGCCACCGCGGTGGTCGACTACTCCGCGCCCGATTGGGCGGCGAAGGCGCGCGCCGCCACCGGGGGCGACGGCGCGCACGTGGTGCTCGACGGCGCGGGCGGCGCGCTCGGCGAGGCCGCGCTCACGGCGGTCGCGGACGGCGGTCGCTTCCTCGGATATGGCGCTGCCGCAGGCGAATTCGCGACGCTGGACCAGGAGGCCGCGCAGGCGCGCGGTATCAACGTCTACGGGCTGTTCGACATCACCGGCGCCGAGACAGATTGGCAGGCGCTCGCCCGGCGAGCCCAGGAAGAGGTCGCCGCGGGCCGCTTGGAGGTCGTCATCGGCCAGACCTTCCCGCTCGACCGAGCCGATCAGGCGCATGCCGCCATCGAGTCCAGGACGGCGGTGGGGCGCACTTTGTTAACAGTGTGAACAAAGCGGCGAACTGGACAATCGACGTAGTGCGCTGCCTGGGCGACGGCGCTAGGGTGCCGGGGTGGAAACTCTGCTCGTCGTCGGCATCGTGATCGTGGTCCTCGGCTTCGTCGTCGCTGTCGTGCAATTTGCCAGCCGGCCACCCAAGGATGCCGAGCCATGGCACGACCGTGACGACGCCGAGGACTACGAAGACGACTGGGACGAGGATTACCGCGACGACTGACCCGCCGGGGTCAGCACCACGACCGCGATGGGCCGCTTGGTCAGCTTCTGATAGGCGCTGTAGCGACCCTGATTCACCTTGTCGACGATCACCCACCGCCGGGCGTAATCGGGATCATCCGGCAGCGTCGCCCGTGCCCGCACCGTCAGTTTCCGCCGCCCGACCTGGATCTCACACTCCGGCCGCGCCTTCAGATTCGCCAGCCACCCCGGCGGCCGCGGCGATCCGCCATTGGACGCCGTCACCAGATAGTCCGCGCCGTCCCGCGCGTACGTCAGCGCCGAAGTCCGCTCCTTGCCGGACTTGCGCCCTACCGTCCGCAGCAACAACGTCGGATTCCCCAGCAGCAGCCGATGACCCACCAGCCCACCACTGTTCTCGTACACCCACTGATGCGCCTTCAGCACCTTCGTGAACAGACCGGCCATACCTGACCCTCCAGTAAGTTTCCGACCTCTCACCCTAAGCCAGCCGACTGGTCTGGACCCCACCGGACCCGGTAGCATCCCCAACGCTCGCGGTTTCCCGCGGCACGGGGCGGTAGCTCAGTCGGTTAGAGCCGTGGACTCATAATCCATTGGTCGCGGGTTCGAGCCCCGCCCGCCCCACAAACCCCTGTGCAACCTGCCGACAGCCCAGTCCACCAATGGCAGTCTGCGTCGCCGTCTGACTGTTCCGTTGCTCGCGTGCGGATACACTGTCATAACGGAGGTCGCCTGAAACTCACCGATCCAAGTAGCTGACAATCACGGGCACAAGAAACCGACAGGCAATCGAACAAAAGGGTGAGCCGTCATGCTATTCGAATGGGTCGAGTCCGCCGGAGGCCCCCTGCTGATCGCACCCGAATGAGAATTTGGTCACTGGGGCGGCGCATCCGGCAGGGACGGACCCGTAGAAACATGCGGCGACTACGGCCGAGCCTGCTCGGTCGAGGGATACATCGGCCTGGTCAGGATCGGCTCTCAGCAGGCATTGGTTCTTGCAGACGAACCGGATCGCACGACATATCTCCCAGCCGAGCGGATGTTCCTGCGATGGGCAGGGGCAGACTCCGAAGAAGAACTCGTCGCCGCAGCGCGGCAAGCATTACAAGACCACATCGCATGGGATCCAGACGAAGAGGGGCTGCTGCACGGATAGGTCACATCGATCTGGCTTGCCGTGAGGCGGGCCTGGAAGGATGTCATCGTGCCCAAGCCCTATCCCCGCGAGTTCCGTGACGACGTTGTCCGCGTCGCTCGCAACCGCGACGAAGGCGTGACACTCGATCAGATCGCCGCGGATTTCGGGATCCATCCAGTGACGCTGACGAAATGGATGCGCCAGGCCGACGTCGACGAGGGCGTGAAGCCGGGGACCAGCACCAGCGAGTCCGCGGAGTTGCGGGAGTTGCGGCGCCGTAACCGGTTGCTGGAGCAGGAGAACGAGGTCCTGCGCCGGGCGGCGGCGTATCTGTCACAGGCGCAGTTGCCGGGAAAACGTACTACCCGCTCGTGAGCGAGCTCGCCGCCGACGGGATACCCGTGGTGGTGACGTGCCGGGTATTGAAGATCGCTCGACAGCCCTACTATCGGTGGCTGGCCCGGCCGGTCACCGCCGCGGAACTGACCGAGGCGTACCGGGCGAATGCCCTGTTCGACGCCCACCGTGATGATCCGGAGTTCGGGTACCGGTTCCTGGCCGATGAGGCCGCCGCGGCCGGTGAGCCGATGGCCGGGCGGACCGCGTGGCGGATCTGCTCGGCGAACAGGTGGTGGAGCGTGTTCGGTAAACCCCGCCGCGGCAGGTCCCGGCGTCCGGGTCCGGCTGTCCACGACGATCTCCTCCGCCGGGAATTCGCTGCGGATCGTCCGAACGTGTTGTGGCTCAGCGATATTTCCGAGCATCGCACGAGTGAGGGCAAGCTCTACATCTTGGTTGAGGGCGGGTGTGAGTCCACCCTCAACTACTCACCGAGCCATCGATTGATAGCGGCGATGTGGAGCGGGGCCAGGTAGCGGACGGTGAGTTCATCGAACCTGGTCGCCACTGCCCGATGCTGTTCGAGTTTGTTGATGTCACGTTCGACGGTGTTGCGATCGCGGTAGGTCACCTCGTCGAACGCAGGCGGCCTGCCACCGTCGGAGCCACGGCGGCGGCGGTGGCAGGCCTGATCGCCCGGGATCGCAATGGTCGCCCGGCCGCGATGCCGTCGAAGGTTTCCAGAATTCGCGCGGCAGGAATAGGCCTTGTCGGCCAGGAGTCGGTCGGGCGGCTACGCGGCCGCCCGTTCCCGAGCCGTGGCACCGCGATCTCCTCGAACACAGCAGGCATCTGCGGGCTGTCACCTGCTTGACCGTGGTGAGCAGCACCGACAGGGTCTTAGTCCATTCCGCAGGTAATTGAATCGTCATGAGTTCGAAGCCGCACTCGATACCGGTGCTCCGGATATCTCCCAGAAGTCGGCGTAGCGGCCGCCGTGGCGCAGTAGTTCGTCGTGGCTGCCCTGCTCCACGATCTGTCCGTTGTCGAGGAAGACGATGTGGTCGGCGTGTTGGACGGTGCGTAGTCGGTGGGCGACCATCACGACGGTGCGGCCTGTCATGAGGCGTTGGATGCCTTCGTGGACGGCTGCTTCGTTGACGGGGTCCAGAGCGGAGGTGACTTCGTCGAGTAGGACGATGGGTGCGTTCTTCAGTAGTGCGCGGGCGATGGAGACGCGTTGGCGTTCGCCGCCGGATAGTAGTGCGCCGCCTTCGCCGACGTTCGTGGTCCAGCCGTCGGGTAGGCGTTGGATCACGTCGTCGAGTCGTGCTGCGGTTGCTGCGGCGCGTATTTCGGTGTCGGTGGCGTCGGGGCGGCCGAGGCGTATGTTGTCTTCGATGGTGCCGTCGAAGAGGTAGACGTCTTGGAAGACGATGGCGTATTGCGCCATCAATTCCTGGGTGCTGATCGCGCGGACGTCTACACCGCCGACGCGTACCGCGCCTGTGTCGACGTCGTAGAAGCGGGCGAGTAGTTGCAGCAGGGTGCTTTTACCGGCTCCTGATGGTCCGACGATGGCGAGTCGTTGGCCCTGCGGCACGGAGAGCGAGACGTTGTCGATCACGGTGCGGCCGCCCGGCCGGAAAGTGACCGAGTCGAACTCCAGAGCATGGCCTACCGGCTGGATCGGTTCGGGAGGTTCCGGCAGGGGATCGGTGCGCAACACCATGTCGAGGCCGGCCAGACCGACGCGTGCGCTGCGCAGTTGACCACCGATTTCCGACAGGGAAAGCAGCGGGTCCGCGCAGCGGGCTGCCAGCACCAGGATCGCCAAAACCTCGGCTGTCCCGATGTTTCCGCCGAGGGCGAGGTAGGCGCCCAGGGCGAGCAGCGAGGTGAACATCGCCTGCACGGTGAGCGTCAGGCCCACTATGCCGGGCAGGGCCGAGAGCATGGAACGGCGAGCAGCGCGCTCGAGTCCAGACAGCGAGTCGTCGAGCAACTGGAAGCGTTCGGCGGTCCGGCCGCCGGCGCGCAGCACCGGCTGGGCTTGGAGATACTCGATGACTCTTCCCGTGGCCTCCTTGGTGCGTTCGGTTCGTTCCGCGTCGGCGGCGGCCATCGCACGTCCCGTCCAGGTCTGGATCGCCGCCACGATCGGGACGGCGGCCAGCGCGGCCAACCCCATCTTCCAGTCGAAGGCGAGCATCACGACGACGATCGTCAGCGGAGTCGCCGCGGCGGAGATGAGAGGCGCCAGCAGATGCGCGATCACGCTCATCGCTTGCAGCACACCCTCGCTGGCGAGGACCGACACCTCCCCGACGCGACCGGCGGTGAACCAGCCGAGGGGCAATCGAGCCAGGCGATCGCCGAAACGATGATAGACACCGCGCAACAGCGTGGTGCCGACGCGGAAACCGGACAGATCGCTGCGATAGCGCAGCGCCCCGTAGCCCGCGACCGCCGCCCCGAAGGCGATCAGCCAGGGCTGAGCGTCCGAAGGTGTGCTTCCGAACAGCGCCCGCAACACCGGAATCAGCAGTGCGTAGGACAGACCTTCGGCTATCGCGGTTGCCGTCATCAGGGCCACGGTGCGGCGCACGGGCTGGGCGTACTGGTCGCCGAGCACGCGCAGTAGCATTCGAATCATTTGGGCTCGTCTCCTCGGGTTCGATCGGCGGCGTTCGTGAGACCGTGCGTGCTCACGTTTCGCGGCCTTCTCCGCGGCCCGAATTCACGCTTCAGCACGCCACCGAGGGTTTCGGCCGCACCGGTGGACGCGGTTCGGTGGGATTGCCAGAATTCGGCGAATCTTCCGCCTCGTGTCAGGAGTTCGGTGGGTGTACCGCGTTCGATGATCGTTCCGTTCTCCAGCATCACGACGGTGTCGGCGTCGGTGATGGTTTCCAGGCGGTGGGCGATGACGAGGATGGTGCGGTCGCCTGTCAGCGCCGCCAGGGCTTGGCGTACGGCTTGTTCGGTGTGGGGGTCGGCGAAAGCGGTGGCCTCGTCGAGTACGAGTACGGGGGTGTCGGCCAGTAGCGCGCGTGCGAGTGCGATGCGTTGTGATTCACCGCCGGATAGTTCGATGTCCGCACCGAGCATCGTGTCGTAGCCGTGAGGCAGTGCCAGGATGCGGTCGTGGATGTTGGCCAGTCGGGCGGCGCGTATCACCTCGTCGCGCTCGGCGTGGGGTACCGCGAGTGCGATGTTGTCGGCGACCGTGGCGCGGAGCAGGCGTACGTCTTGGAAGACGAACGAGACCATCCTGTACAGCTGCCGGCTGCTGATGTGGCGTAGATCGACACCGCCCAAGGTCACCGAGCCGTGGGTGGGGTCGAAGAATCGCGGTAGCAGTTGCACCAGGGTGGATTTGCCGCTTCCCGACGGCCCGACGAGCGCGGTGACCGTGCCTGGTTCGAGCACCAGGTCGATCCCGCGCAGCACTTCGCGGTCGGTGTCGTAGCCGAATCGGACTTCCCGCAGTTCCACTCGGTGGCCCTGTGGGGTGCGCGGATGTGCGGGTTGCGGCAGCGCCGGCACGGCCAGCACGTCCTGAATCCGTTCGACTGCGCGGCGGGCGGTTTGCAGATCATCGAAGCCGTGGCCCAGCGCCGCGACCGGAGCGGTCAGCCCGAGCCCCAGCAGCAGGAACGGCAGTAGATCCGCCGGGGCCAGCGAACCGTTCGTGATCAACACCGCGCCACCGGCCAGCACGACCAGCAGCACGAACGGCGGCGACAACACCACCTGCATCCCCGCGGCGATCCCAGCGAGACCGTGCACCATGCGGAGGAACGAGTCAGCGAAATCGTCTGCTGCCGTGCGGAATTTCCGGTGCGCCCGCTCGCCGGAGCCGAACGCCTTGATGACCGCGATGCCCTGCACGAACTCGACGGCCGCAGTCGCGATCCGGCTCATTCCCGCGTCGAACTCCTTCTGTTCGCGCAACCGGGTCGGGGTCATCATCAGCGGGACCAGCGCCACTGCCAGCACCACCGGTATCAATGTGATCAGGGTGAGCCGCCAGTCGACGGTGAACAGGTAGATCAGCGACACCAGCGGCACCACGAACGCGGCGACGAGATCGCCGGGGGTGTGGGCGATGAGCGGGTGCACGGCACTCACGTCCTTGCCGACGATCTTCGCCAGTTCGCCGGAGCTGCGCCGGGCGAACCAGCCGATCGGTACCCGGCCCAGCTGGGCGGCCAGTCGCCTGCGGAATGCCAGTTGCACCCGGCTGTCGAGCAGGTGTCCGATGCCGGACGATGCGGCCGTGAACAGCAGCCGGGCGAACAAGCCGACCGCGCCCGCGAGCACGATCATCCAGACATGACCGTGATCGATCGGCCCGTGTGCCAACAGTGTTCGGCCCAGTTCGACCACTGCGAGCAACGGTGCCAGTCCGGCAACTGCGCCGATGATTTGCAGGACGACAACGGCGGCGAACCCGCCCAGGTAGGGGCGCAGAAATGCCGCCACGCTGCTTTGCGCCGAGGAGTCGACATCTGCTGGGGGTGGGGTGGACTGCTCCCTCGCCTCCGCGAGGTCGATGGTGGTCATCGTTCTCCTGTCTTCGTCAATCTCTTCGCGCTGGATAGCTGCGGGTTCGCGTGCGTCGCGCGCCCATAGATCGAGCCGGCTCGGGTCGGTCGGTCAGTCGTGAGCTGGTGGTTGCGGTGACGACTGAGAGCAACCGTCGGTGCCATCGAGTCCCCGGGGATCCAGAGCAGATCTTGACAGCGGAAAGATAAGCTGGTGCGCGCTAACTTGTCAATGTCTAGATTTCGGTCAGCCGGTATTCCCGGCCAAGGCTCGGCGCAGGGCCGCGGCGAGTTCCGCGTTCTGGCGCTGGGACATCTGGGCGGACAGGATCGCCTGCGATCCGTGGAACGTGCCGGGCCACTGGTGCAGCTCGACCGGCACACCCGCGCGCAACAGGCGCAGCGCGTAGTCGATGTCCTCGTCGCGGTTCGGGCAGAACTCCGCGGTGGCGATGTAGGCGGGCGGCAGCCCGGACAGATCGGTGGCCCGCGCCGGGGCGGCATACGGCGTGGCGGACGCGGATCCCAGGTAGTGATCCCACATCTGGGCGACTTTGTCGCGCGTCACGAAGGGGGTATCGGTGAAACGCCGAGCCGACCACGTCTGCTGCCGGTCGTCGAGAACGGGTTGGTTGAGCAGTTGGAAACGGATCGGCGGCCCCTGCTGATCGCGCGCCCGCAATGCCACCGCGGCCGCGAGTCCGGCGCCGGCGCTGTGGCCGCCGATCGCGATCCGTGCCGGGTCGATGCCCAGTTCGGCCGCGTGCTCGGCCGTCCAGGTCAGTACCGTGTAGATGTCCTCATGTGCCGCGGGGTACGGGTGCTCGGGGGCCAAGCGGTAGCCCACCGAGATCACCGTTGCGCCGGAGCCGTTGGCGAGCAGCGCGCCCCACGGATGCTCGGTGTCCAGATCACCCATGACGAACCCACCACCGTGCAGCCACAGGATGGCTCCCTGCGCCGCGTGCGGCCGATAGATCCGTATCGGCACATCCGGGTCCCCAGGCACCGTGCGGTTTTCGACCTCCAGGTCCGCCGTGTCGGGCGCGGGTATCGCGGCGGCCAGTTCGGCGAGGTTCTCCCGGGCGGTGACCGGGTCGGCCAGGTCGGCAGGGGGGAAGAGCGAGACGAATGCTTCGAGTTCGGGATCGATGATCATGCCGACGATGGTCGCGTCCGCCAGGCATACTCCGCTTCCGGCGACGGGAGTCGCCGTCTACGCGAATACGCGTACGAGGATCGCGGTCGGCTGCGTCGGTCGTCGTATCGGTGGAAGCTGGAACGAGCACCGGGGCATACAGATGACGCTGCCGGGGGTCTGTCAGTGACCCATGAATCGGCGACAGCTACGGGGTGAAATCACTCAGCCCGGTCTGGTAGGCGATCACGACCAGCTGCGCGCGGTCGCGCGCACCCAGCTTCACCATCGCACGGCTGACATGGGTGCGCGCGGTGGCGGGACTGAGAAACAACGCGGCGCCGATCTCGTCGTTGCTCATGCCCTGACCCACCAGTGCCAGCACTTCGCGCTCACGGTCGGTCAGCACCGCGAGGCGGTCTTCGGCGGACTTGGCGGCCCTGCGCTGGGCGGTGAACTGGCTGATGAGGCGGCGGGTGACCCGAGGGGCGAGCAGCGCGTCACCGGCGGCGATCACCCGGATGGCGTGCAGGAGTTCGGCGGGGCCCGCGTCCTTGAGCAAGAACCCGCTCGCACCCGCCTGCAGCGCATCGAAGACGTTCTCGTCGGTATCGTAGGTCGTGAGGATCAGCACCCTGACCCGCTCCATGCCGGGGGCCGCGACGATCTCGGCGGTGGCCCGGATACCATCCAGCCGTGGCATGCGGATGTCCATGAGGACGACGTCGGGACGGCCGGCGCGAGCGAGTTCGACCGCTTCCGCGCCGTTGGTGGCTTCACCGACCACCGTGATGTCGTCTTCCAGATCGAGCAGCACTTTGAAGCCGGAACGGACCAGACGTTCGTCGTCGGCCAGCAGTACCTTGATCGGCGGCGTCGAGTTCACAGGCGCGATCCGACCGGGGTGAGGGGGAGGCGGGCGCTGACCTCGAACCCGCCATCGGGACGCGACGTCGCGTCGAGTTCACCGCCGAGCAATTGGCAGCGCTCCCGCATTCCGACGATGCCGCGTCCGGTCGTGGGCGAGCCGCCGGCGTGGTCCGGGGCGTGCGCGGTGTCGCGGCGTCCCGCATCGCTCACTCGTATCCGCAAGGCGTCGATGCCGGGTTCGAGCGCCACCGTCACTTGCGTCGGGCCGACGTGGCGGATCACGTTGGTGATCGACTCCTGCACGATGCGATACGCGGCGCTGCCCACGGCGCTCGGTAGCGGTGTCACCGGGGCGGTCTGCTCGAAAACGATGTCGAGCCCGGCATCGCGGGCCTTGCCGACGAGTTCATCGATCTGGCCGAGCCCGGGGTAGGGTTCGCGCTCGTCGCCGTCGCGCAGGACGCCCAGAATTGCGCGCATCTCGCGCAGGGCCCGCGAACTGGTCTGTTCGATGGTGCGCAACGCCTCGCGGGCCTGTTCGGGCCGCTTGTCGAGTACGTGTGCGGTGACACCGGCCTGCACGTTGATGATGGCGATCGCGTGGGCGACGGTGTCGTGGACTTCGCGGGCGATCCGTAGCCGTTCGGCGTCGACCCGTGCTCTGGCTTCCTCGTCGCGCGAGCGTTCGGCCAGCTCTGCCCGTTCTTGCGCATCGGCGGCGATGACCCGGCGGGATCGGACGGACTCGCCGAGGATCGTGCTGATCACCGACGCGCCGATCCGGAAGAACACCCAGCCGATGGCCACGAGCGGCTGGATATCCGCCGCGGCGATCAGCCAGCCTGCGGCAAGCACCGTGATGCCCCCACCGGCGATCATCAGCGATCGCCGGCCCTCGCCGTAGGCGGCGAGGGTGTAGAGGGCGACGAAAAGCGCGAGATAGGAAAGCCGGTCGGGGAAGTCGAAACCGAAATAGATCAGGCTGGCCACCGCCGTGACCACGAACACCGCCACTGGACGGAGGCGGCGCGCGGCGACGGCCACGCCACTCACGATCAGCAGGGCGTATCCGACGCCCGAGACCGGCGTCGAGACCGGCTCGAGCGGCACCGGGATCGCGGCGCTCAGAACCTGGATCACCGTAACGAACAGCGCCAGCGCGACATCCGGGAACCAGGCGGGCCGGCGCGAGAACCAGGCAGACAGCCGTCGCGACAACACCGGCAGAACCATGCCGTGAGAGTACGTCATCCGCGAGTGCCCGCGCTCCGCCCTGGGTGCGCGATCGGCTACGACGACCGGCGCAGCCGATCGCGCTGTTCCTACGCGAATTCTCGTAGACGGCGACTCCCGTCGCCGGAAGCCGAGTATGCCTGGCCGCCACGACGATCGACCGCATGAGAAAAGCTTTCACCGGCCTGGCGGCGCTGTTACTGCTCGCCGTCGTCGCGCAGTTCTATCTGGCCGCGAGCGGTGCGTTCGACACCGCGCCCATCGACGAGTCCTTCCAGCCGCATCGCACGCTCGGGTACGTGATACTCGTCTTCGCGTTCGTGATCACGATCGCCGCCGCCGTCGCCCGGATGTCGCGACGACTCGTCGGGCTGGCCGGTCTGGTCACCGGGTTGGTGATCGGTCAATCGGTGATCCGGGAAGTCGCCAGAGCGTTCGGTGAGGGCTCGAGCGCCGGTCATCTCGTTTTCGGCCTGCACGCGGTCAACGGGCTGGTGATCGTCGGCGTGATCGGAATGATCGTGTGGCAGTCGCGCAGGGCGGCGTGGGAACCTTCCGCACCGGCGTCATGACGACAGCCACCTGGATCACCGTGGACCATGCCCTCGCGTTGCTGAGCGTCGTCGCGTGGTTCGCGGCAGGCGTCACCATGTCGCTGCGGCGCGCCTGGCTCGCCCTGGCTTTCCTGGGCGTAGCGCTGGTGGTGACGTCGAGCAGGGCGGTGTCGGTCACGGTGCTGGCAGGCCGGGGCTGGTGGTTCGTGCAAGAGAAGGTGCTGCTCGGGCTGCCGATGCTCACGGTGACCGCGCTGATCGCCACGGTGATCGCGGGACCTCGGCTGCTGGCCCAGGCCAGGGTTCCCGGGCGGCCGCGAACCTTCGACGTGGGAGGCGTGGTCGCGTTGCTCACCGCCGCCTACGCCGCGTCGGCGGGCTTCATGGTGAGCTTCCTCGTCGGATATCCCCTGAGCTTCGGCATCGTGCTGATCACGATCGCGCTGGTGGCGGCGAGCGTACTGCTGACCATCCGAGTGCTCGAGACACCGGACATGGGCACGATCGAGGAACCGCACACCGAGACGAACCGGCCCGGGGTTTCGCGCCGCCGCTTACTCGGTGCCGCCGGTGGTGTGGTCGTGGTAGGCGCGGCCGGTACCGGTGCGGGCCTGTCGGTGCGGTCCGCCGCGTCGGTGACCGACGGAGGCGGCCCCGGTCCGGCCTCGCACGCGGCCGTCCCGGTGACCGACCTGCGGGGCGCCGGAACACCGGCGCCCGGCGGTATCCGGCGCGAACACGTGTTGGTCGCCCGGGAAGCCACCGTGCGCTCGGAATCCGGACGCGATATCGACGCATGGACCTTCGACGGCACAGTGCCCGGGCCGCAGATCACGGCTACTCGAGGCGATCTCATCGAGGTCCGACTGATCAATCGCGATATCGCCGACGGAGTGACCCTGCACTGGCACGGCTACGACGTGCCGTGCGGGGAGGACGGCGCCGCGGGCCTCACCCAGGAGGCCGTGGCGCCCGGCGGCGAATTCGTCTACCGGTTCCGCGCCGACCAAGTGGGAACTTACTGGTATCACACCCATCACGCCTCCCACATCGGCGTGCGCCGGGGGCTCTACGGCGCCTTCGTCGTTCGACCACGCGTGGAAGACGACGCCGGACAACTGGATCTGACTCTGCTCGTGCACACCTTCGACGGCACCGCCACCATCACCGGCGGCGGCGAACGCATAGCACCGCCGGGCACCACGGTACGGCTACGGCTGATCAACACCGACTCCGATCCGCACACGTTCACGTTGGCGGGCACCTCGTTCCGGGTGGTGGCTGTCGACGGCCGCGACCTGGTGCAGCCTGGCGATATCGTTCGGACCGTGTTGCGGCTGCCCGCAGGCGGGCGCTACGACCTCGTATTCGTCATGCCGAGCACCTCCGTCGCACTGACCGTCGACGACCGGGCCGCCACAATGTGGTTGCGACCCCGCGACGGAGCACCCGACGGCGAGCCGTCTGCGGGGGACATCGCTGGATGGCCCGAACTCGACCTGCTGAGGTACGGAACTCCGGTTCCCGTCGCGTTGCGCACCGCCGCTCCCGACCGGCACTTCACCCTGGTTCTCGACCGTGGGCTGGCGATGGTCGACGGATCACCGGCGTACGCGCACACCGTCAACGGCCGTGGGCATCCCTCGATCCCCGATCAGCTCGTGGCCGAAGGCGACATCGTCCGGTTCACCGTGGTCAACCGGAGCCGCGAGACCCACCCCTGGCATCTGCACGGCCATCCGGTGCTCGTCATTTCCAGGGACGGGACGCCGTCGTCGGGCAGCCCACTGTGGGTCGACACCTTCGACGTTCGTCCCGGCGAGGTCTGGGAGGTGGCGTTCCGCGCCTCGAATCCGGGCATCTGGATGAACCACTGCCACAACCTCCCGCACGCGCACCAAGGGATGATGCTGCGTCTACGCTACGACGGTTTCACCACCCCGTTCAGCGGTGCGCACACGGCCGACTCGAGTCACCACCACTGACGACGCGCACCTCAGCGGAGGCGGCCACGGTAGTCGAGGCACGCGCGGCCGTTGGTGGGCGGGGCGGCGGGTGGTATGGCTTCCGTGTAGGCGCGCAACCCTTCGGCCAACTTTCCTGCCATGCTCTCCAGTTGTTCGGGGCGCAAATGCTTTCCGAACGCGGCGGCGTCGAGCAGTTGCCTGCGCACGGCGTTGATCTGCATCTGAGCGAAGGGGATGGGTTCGAGATCCGGCATACTCCGGCACGCTACCTGGAGTCGAACATATTTTCGATACGGGGGAGGGTGTGGGGAGGGTTTCATGTCTCGACCTGCGATCGAGGGCGGGGCGAACTCGCAGCACTGTGTCGGGTGCTGCCGGTGGCCTGCGCGAGCCCCCATACAACCAGTGCGGAGAGGGAGTAGGCCGCGCCCACCCAGCACGAAGCCGACCATCCCCAGGCGGCGTATGCCCAGGTGGTCGTGATCGCGCCGAGGGCGGATCCGAGGGAGTAGAAGGCCATGTAGGCGCCTATGACGCTGCCTGCGCGGTGCGGGTGCGCCGTGGTCAGCAGGTGTTGGCTGCTGACATGTACTGCCTGGACGGCGAAGTCGAGCAGAAGGATGCCGATGACCAGCAGCCACAGGGTCGCTTCGGTCCGGGCGACGAACAGCCAGGAGGCGGTGAGCAACGCCAGTGCGGAACCGGTGATGGCCTGTGCGTGACCGGAGTCGGCCCATCGGCCCGCGCGGGCGGCGCCGAGTGCTCCGGCCAGGCCCGCCAATCCGAGCAGGCCGATCTGTGTGGTGCCGAAGTTCCAGGGCTCGGCGCCGAGGGGGAGGGCGAGTCCACTCCAGAGGGTTCCGAAGGACGCGAAAAGGAAGAAGGTGATCAGGCCTCGGCTCAGGAACAGGCGATCCGTGCGCGCGAGCCGGCCCATTGACGCCAGCACCCGCGCGTACCGTGCGCCGGGAGTTCTGCGGTCCGAGTCGAGTGTCGCGCGGACGGTGAGGGCCACGGTCACGCAGAGCGCGGCCAGTAGCGCGTACACCGCACGCCAGCCGACCGTATCGCCCAGGGCGCCCGCGAGGATGCGCACGCCGAGGATGCCGATCACCACGCCGGAGGTGACCGCGCCGATATTGCGGCCTCGCTCGCTCGGCGCGGAGACGACGGCGACATGGGCGACGGTCACCTGGACCACGACCGCGAACAACCCCGCGATCGCCAGTCCCGTCACCGCGACGGCGCCGTTCGGGGCGGCAACCGCGATCGCGGCCCCCGCGGCGGTGAGCATCGGATATACCGTGATGAGCCGACGGCGATCCAGCACGTCCCCGAGCGGGACCAGCAGGATCAGACCGGCGAAGTAGCCGATCTGCCCGGCGGCGGCCAGCCCGCCCAGCGACTCGCGCGCCAATCCCAGGTCGGCGCCGGCTGTCTCCACTACCGGCTGGATCGCATAGATCGTCGACACGGCCACGGCGCACACCAACGCCAGGACGAATCGCTGCGCCCCCGAGATTCCTGTCGCCACCACACTCTCCAATTCAGTAGCAATATGCAACCATTTGGAGGATAGGCAATAATAGTTTCGAATTGCAACCGATGGGGAGGAGCTCATGACCACGACGCTCGGTGCCGGCCGCGAGTGGACCGATCCCAGCTGCCCTGTCGCGCGAACTGTCGACCTGGTGGGCGACCGGTGGAGCCTGCTGATCGTGCGCGACGCCATGGACGGCGCGGCGACCTTCACCGACTTCCAACGGCGGCTCGGGATCGCCCGCAACATCCTCACCGACCGCCTGCGCAGGCTGGTCGACCACGGCATCCTGACCACGAGCGCCACCCCCGGCGGCAAGCGGCACGTCTACGAACTCACCGAAGCCGGGCAGGACCTGTTCACCATCGTCGTCGCGCTGCGCCAATGGGGAGAACGCCACGCCTTCACCGGCGACGAACCCCACTCGGCACTAGTCGACCGCGACGGGATGCCCGTGGCCCAACTGCGTACCGAAAACCGCGAGGGCGAACTCGTCACCGCGGCGACCACCCGGGTTCGTAAGGTAGGTGAACACGACGCCTCGGTGGCAGATGCGTGATCCGGCGTCGTCGCGGCGACGTCCTTCGCGGCCTCCTGGCTGACGGTTGGGTCGGAATGGCCGCGAACACCTGTGGTCGCGTGCCACGTTCAGCAAGCGAGCGTAGTCGCGGCCAATTCACGCCAGCTCGCTTGCGCGCCTTCCTTCGTCGCCTCGGTGAAGCGCTCCGCGCCGAGGCGGCGTCGCGCTGCCTGCTCGATCCGGGCCGCATCCGGGTGGGAACGATCGGGCAGCCCGCGTACTCCGGCACTAGCCGCGAGCAGCCGCACGGCCTGCTCGTCTTGGTCTTCACGTAGCGCCAAGTCCGCGATACCTACGAGAATTTGGGCGATGAGGGGCGCGTATCCCGCGGCGCATGCCGCCTGGAAGGCCGCGGCGTGTTGTTCTCGGGCTTCATCCAGACCGTCCGCAAGGTAGCCGAGCAGGTCGTGTGTCACCGCGCTGATGTACACCGACTCCGCATCGCTGCTCAGCATTGTTGTCGCCACGTCTATCTGCCGGTGCGCCTGCTCGGTGTCGCCGCTCCAGCGGGCCAGCTCCGCCTTCGCGAGGGCGAGCTCGGCCAGTGCGTTCGGCCAAGCGGACCGATCAGCGTACCGCTGCGCCTCGGCCATGGCGGCCGTGCTCGCCTCCGCGTCACCGAGCAGCCAGTACAGCCGAGCCTGCCGCGCTCGCATCAGGAAGACGTCCTCGATCGCGCCGACCTCGGTGACCACCGCGATCGCCTGGTCGAGGTGTTCGCACGCACCGGCGAAGTCGCCGCGCGTGGCGATCCGGATCGCCAGCTCGGTCAGTGCGAACGAGATTCCCCAACGCTCGCCGACGGCTCGGAACTCGGCGAGCGCCGTCTCGAGATACTCGTCCGCGTCCCGCCCTTCGAGGCCGAGCACGATCCGCATCTTGCCCACCTGGAGCCGCGCCAGCGCACGCACCCAGGGATCGTCATCGGTGAGCAGCGGTTCGAACGCGGAAAGTTTCGCGTCCGGCCCCTCCATCATGCGTTCCAGTGCGCCGACGAACCCCAGCAGCGGGTAGCGGGCCTGACTGCGCCTGCTGAACCGGTATGCCTTGTGGATCCATTCCGCCACCTGGGCCTCGTCACTCGGCCCGGAGTTCATGAAATGCACGACCAGCCCGTACACCCTGGCCCGGGTCTCGTCGTCCACCTCCCCGGGCAGGTCGGCGGCCGCGGTGATCAACTCCATGCCCTCGGCCTTGTGCCCGCTGAGCCACCAGTACCAGCCCGCCGCGGCCGCCAGACGCATCGCCCCGGCCGCGTCACCGGCCGCGAGCGCGCCACGCATCGCGACAGCGATGTTGTCGTGCTCGAGTTCGAGCATGGCCAGCCATTCCAATTGCTCGGCGCGGCGCAGATGCGGCTCGGCGGTGTCGGCGAGCCCGGTGAAGTACGCCAGATGCGCCCGGCGCGCCGGATCCGATTCTTCCGCCTCCACGAGCCGGTCCAGGGCGTACTGCTTGATCGTGTCGAGCATCCGATAGCGCGGTCCGCTGTCCTCCACGGTGAGCAGCAGCGATTTCTCGGTCAGCGTGGTCAGCAGCTCGAGTACCTCCCACCGCTCGACCGCCACGTCCTTCTCTTCCCCCTGCCCTTCGGTCCCGCCCCCTGCGCAAACCTGCTCGGCCGCCTCCAGGCTCGCGCCCCCGGAGAACACCGCGAGCCTGCGCAGGACCATCCGTTCGGCGTCGGTGAGCAGCTCCCAGCTCCAGTCGACCACCGCTCGCAACGTCCTGTGCTGCGGCAGCGCGGTACGGCTGCCGCCGGTCAGCAGGCGGAACCGATCATCGAGGCGGTTGGCGAGCTGATCGAGGGACATGGTGCGCAGCCTGGCCGCGGCCAGTTCGATCGCCAGCGGTATACCGTCGAGCGCTCGGCAGACGCGCGCCATGGTCGGCAGTGTGCGGGCATCGGCGGCGAGATCCTTGCGCACCGCGCCGGCCCGGTCCAGCAGCAGCTGCACGGCCGGGGATGACTCGATCGCCTCGGCGTCCGCGTTCTCTGTGGGCAAAGCCAGCGGCTCGACCTGCCACAGCGCCTCACCCGTGATGCCGAGCGGCTCCCTGCTCGTCGCGAGGATCCGCAGCCGCTGACATTCCCCGAGCAGCCGGTGGGCGAACGCCGCCGCGGACTCGATCACGTGCTCGCAGTTGTCCAGGACCAGCAGCGTTTCGCGGTCGCGGATCGCCGCGACGAGCCGGTCCATCGGTTCCGCGTTCGGTGCGCCGCCGAGCAGCGCGTCCCGGAGCCCCAGCGCGGCGAGCACCGATTGAGACACGTCACCGCTCGCGCCGACCGACGCCAGCTCCACCAGCCATGGCCCGTCCGGTAGGTCGTCGAGCAGGGTCCGCGCGGTTTCCAGAGCCAGCCTGGTCTTCCCTGAGCCACCGGGTCCGGTCAACGTGGTGAGCCGGTGATCGGAGATGAGTTCGCGTACGGCGGCGATGTCGCCGTGTTTGCCGACGAATCTGGTCAACTCGGCCCGCAGGTTCGTCTTGCGGTCGTTTCCCTCCGCTTCCACTTCGCCGCGCAGCAGCGCGACGTGCAGTGCGGAGAGCTCCGGTGAGGGATCCACGCCCAGCGTGTCGGCGAGTGCCTCCCGAGCGTGCTGGTATGCGATCAGTGCCTCGGCGCTACGACCCGCGGCGCCGAGCGCACGCATCAGCGCGGCGACGAGCCGTTCCCGCACCGGATGCCGGGCCACCAGTTCGGTCAGCTCGGGGACCAGCCCCGCACCCCGGCCGAGTCGGATCTCCGATTCGTATCGATCCTCCATGGCGGCCAGGCGCAGCCCCTCGAGCCGGGTGACCGCCGCGTCGAAAGCCGCGCTGTCCTGCGTACCGACGTCCTGCATCGGCGCACCGCGCCACAAATCGAGGGCTTCGCGCAGTAAATGGGCCTGTTGGGCGTCGTCACGGCCGCGGGCCTGTTCGAGCAGCTGCTCGAACCGCAGGGCGTCGACAGCGCGGGGTTGCACCGCCAGCCGGTATCCGCCCGCCTGCCCGTCGAGGCACCCGTCCGGCAGCACCCTGCGCAGCCGAGAGACCAGTGCCTGCAAGGCGTTGGCCGCGTCGGAGGGCGGCTGCTCGCCCCAGATCCAGTCGACCAGCGTCGCTTTCGGGACTACGCGACCGGGTTCGAGCGCGAGGGCGATCAACAGCGCCCGCAATCGAGCACCCGGTACCTCGATCAATCCGCCGTCATCTATCCGGATCTCGAGCGGTCCAAGCATCCCGATCTGCACCCGGGCCATTCTGCCGTGGACGACCGGCAGGCCCGGGGCCGCCCGTCCCCTGGATGACAACAGCTCCGACGGCTACGCTTCGGCCGTCACTCCGGTCCGATATGACCAGGGCAAACACCGTGTCAGTGGACGTGTCAGGTCGGTATCAGGCCGGTGTCAGCCGCACCGGCGACAGTCTTCCTGTGAATAGTTCAGCGATTGCGGCTTCCCCGTCGGCCATCCCGCTCCCGACGCTGTGCCCGGCCGAGGAGACCCGGTTGGGCACCGACGCGCTCGGCTACCGCGTGCCATCCCTCCCGCTCACCTGCGCGGAGGGGTGACCGATGGAGCTCAGGGTGGACCGAGAGCGCTGCATCGGCGCGGGCATGTGCGTGCTGACCGCCCCCGCAGTGTTCGACCAGGACACCGAAGACGGACGGGTGGTGCCCCTGGACCGCACACCCGCGCCCGAGGGGCAGCCGGCCGTCCGCGAAGCCGTCCAGGTGTGCCCATCCGGCGCGATCACGATCGTCTCCGGCGACCAGACCATATCCGCGGCGCAACAACCGCCACGAAAGGAAACCCGATGACCAGCACGGTTCCCGTCCCGCACGGCCTCCCGATGGAACGCGATGCCGGCCCCTTCGACCCGCCCAGCCGGATCACCCGGCTGCGCGAGGCTCGCCCGGTCAGCCCCCTGCTCTTCCCCGACGGTCACGAGGGCTGGCTGGTCACCGGCTACCACGCGGTCCGCCGGCTCATGGCCGACACCCGGTTCAGCTCCCGTCAGGACCTCGGCATCATGCACGTGCCGTACGAGATCCCCGGCATGCCCGTCGCCACCGAGCCGTCCCCGCAGATCCCGGGCCTGTTCATCGCCATGGATCCGCCGGACCACACCCGCTTGCGGCGCAAGCTCACCGGCGCCTTCACCGTCAGACGCATGAAGATGCTCGAAGAGCAGATCATCGACATCACCGAGCGGCAACTGGACGAGCTGGCGCGCCTGACCCCGCCGGTCGACCTGGTCAAGGAGTTCGCGCTGCCGGTGCCCTCGCTGGTGATCTGCGAACTGCTCGGTGTTCCCTACGCGGACCGGGCGACCTTCCAGGTCAACTCGGCCAAGTTCTTGGTCAAGGACCAGCCGCTCGAGGAGAAGATGGCCGCGTACGGCGCGATGACCTCGTACCTGGCCGAACTTGTCACGCGCAAGCGCGCCGAACCAGGCGAAGACATACTCTCCGACCTTGCCCGCGACGACGACCTCGGCATCGAGGAGCTGACCGGCATCGCCTTCCTGCTTCTGCTCGCGGGCCACGAGACCACCGCCAACATGTTGGCGCTCGGCACCTTCGCACTCCTGGAGCACCCCGAGCAGCTCGCGGAACTGCGCGCCGACCCCGACCTCGTCCCCGATGCCGTCGAGGAGCTCATGCGCTACCTGTCCGTTGCCGACATCTTCTATCGCTACGCCACGGAGGACATCGAACTCGACGGTGAAACCATCGGCAAGGGCTCGACCGTCGTTGTCTCGTTGCTGGCCGCCAACCACGACCCCCAGCGCTTCGACAACCCCGACACGCTGGATATCCACCGCAAGGCTCGCGGTCACCTGTCCTTCGGTCACGGCGTCCACCAATGCCTGGGCCAGCAACTGGGCCGCATCGAAATGCGCGCGGGTTTCGCCGGATTGCTGCGTCGCTTCCCGACCCTGCGGCTCGCCATCCCCGCCGGTGAGGTGAGACTCAGGACCGACATGAACATCTACGGCGTCCACGAACTGCCGGTCACCTGGACGGAAACGGCGGGGTAACCGTCGGCCGAGCACGCCTTCAGGGCCTGTTTTGTCGCTCCGGTAAGCGGTGAAGCAGATCCACGTGACATGCCCTGGCGATACCGCGAATTCGCAGAGGCGGGGATCCGACAGATCTCCGCATTCTGGGAATCCACGCGAACACTGCTACCGCCCACAAAATAGCTTACGAGTAGCCAGCTACCTGTATTCGGCATTTGGCAGCTGGATTCCCGTGGCGGCGATCCGGGTGGGCGGTTGACGCATGTTGACGGATGCGAAAGGTTGCGGGCAGAATCGGCCGCGTTGGTCCGGGGGGTGGAGGAGTTATGCGCGTTAAAACCGATATTCGTTTCGCCGTCGACATCGGTCCCGATCAGGTCTTCGACGCGGTGGCGGCCATCGAAATGCTTCCCGAATGGGCGGTGTATTCGGATGCGCGCGTGGCCACTCGCGGCGAATCCGGCAGGCCGCAGCGGGTTTACGTGACCGCGGATACTTTCCTCGGAAGGTCGGATCTGCAAGTGCTGGAATACGATTGGACCGATGACCGAGTGTCGTGGCAGGTCGTGGACAGCTGTGTCGGGCTCGGCGGCGGTGGTTGGTTCGAAGTGTCCGAGGACGGAGACCGAACGCAGGTTTGGTATCACACGGAGGTGCACTCGTCGCTGTTGGTGCCCGGCATCCTGCTCAAACGCACCGTCCGACGAGAGTGCGAAACCGTCGTACAGAACTTCGTCGAATTCGCCGAGGGCTTCACCGCACCTCCGCAGTCCCGCGCGATATAGCGATCACGTATCGAACTCGGCCGACCTCACCACCGGATGTCCGTGGTGGAGATCAATGGGGCGGCCACCTCCTCCGGCGCGACCTGTAAATCCGCGTCGTGCAGAGCTTGCGGGAACCGGAAGCGGGCGCGCTGTTCGATCTCGGTCAGCGGGACCTGGAAGACGCGGAACTCATCGAGTTCGAGCGCTTCGAGCTGTTGCAGGTTCTGGCTCAACAGGAAGCCGCGGGCCTTGAGGACACCGTTTTCTTCGAACGCGATGACCTTCCAGAACTCGCGCGGGATCTTGACCTGCCGGAATTCCCGGTCGTCGTCGGTGCAGACCGGGCCGCCGAACGCGCTGACCTTGAGGTCGTCGACGTCGACGTCGGCGAAGACGGCGTCCTCGAGCCGGCCCCAGATCCCGTCGCGGGTGCTCTGGTTGAAGTCGTCCATCTGCGGGGTGATGTTGGTGTAGAAGAACGAGTCCTTGTTGGCTTTCGCCGCTTCGGGCAGGCTGCCCCAGAGTAGATCGGCGCGTCGCGCCAGATGGCCGCGATCGAGCCGGTTGTCGCGGTACAACTCGTTGCCGACCTGGGCTTGCGCGTCCAGCCGCGGATCCTTGACGAAGTCGATCTTCTTTCGCGAGAGTTTCTTCATCGAAGCGCCGTCGATGTTCCAGGCCACCCAGATGGCGAATCGGCGCGAGCGGCGCATCGCGAGGGAGAAATGCGTGTAGTGCAGGACGTCCGCGCCGTCGAGTGCTGTCGCGACGTCGGGGCGCAGTTCGGTGTCCACCTCCGGCAGCGGCACCGCCGACGCGAGGAAATGCGGGTCGTATCCGGCGAGGACCGCGACTTCGTCGGCGACGGGCGGGGTCAGCGTGATGCCGAGCTTCTCGAACACCGATTGCGGCAGGCAGGCCAGTGCGTGCTCATCGGTGCTGGGCGCCATCTCGCCCGCGAAATGCAATCCGGCCAAAACCGTGCTGGTCTCGCCGCCGGGCAATGTGAACATCCACGCCGATCCCGAGTCGCCCGAGCTGCTGATCTCGCCGTCGAACGGCGGATTGTCCGGATCAGGTCCTATCTCGAAGCCGCCGATGCGCTTGGAGCCGACGCCGCCGTAGCTGATCTCGGCCACCACGTCGACGCGCCGCACGATGCCGTGGGTGACCCGGGTGGTCCGGCCGCTCTTGATGACCTTGTCGCCCAGCTCGGGTTCCCCGAGGCTGTCCGGGACGACGTCGAGTCCGGCGATCCGGGCGCTGAATTGCCGGTTCTCGATCGTGGCGACGGCGCAGTCGCCTGCCGTACCGAGATGAGACCTGACGAGCTTGCCGAGCCGGTTGCGGTCGATGCGATTGTCGTCGCGCGGGCCGGGCTGCACGGCGTCGTCGCCGAGCACGCCCGCCGCGGTGTGCAGGACGTGCCAATTGCTCAGCACATACGGCGTCCCGTCGTCCCGGTCGTAGACGACGCACCCGATCGTTCCCGCCGTGCCGGCGGGATGGGCGACGCTGATGCCGGGAACGACCGGATCCAGGCGCGACTTTCGTTCGGGTGCAGCGGCTTCGGCGACCAGCCGGAACGCAGGCTCGTATCTGCGCTGCAGTACGTCGGTCGGCACGACGATGCCGTCGACGATGATGGTTTCCGGAAGCGTTGACGTGCCCAATGCGTCGAGTGCCTCCGGTCCGGACACCTTCTCGTTCACCGTGAACTGCACCGCGATTTCGCCGGTCGATTTCCCGTCGACCTGCTTGTAGCCGACGCCGATCGAGGAGATATTCGGGTCTTCGAGGTAGTCCTCCGCCTTGGTGCGGATGAATTTACGCAGTGCGGTGAGAAGATCGTCGTTCTCGGCGTGGGACCGGCCGGATAGTGAATTCTTTTTCGCAGGCATGGGTGACTCCGGTTCGAGGGTGAGCGTGGTGACGACAACGTCGTGTCACCGGTGTCACCATCGTCGGATCACCACGGAGCCCGCACACGAGTAGAGAACTACTCGAACCAAGGGAGCGCCGAAATGCTGTGTGAAGTTCGTTCGGGTGATCAACGCAGTACCGTTTTACGGTGCGCGAAACTTGTCCTGTCGGCATTACCGACGTGGGGCACGGTGTCAGCGCTCACCGGATGGTCGCCGTCACGCGCAGTCGCTCAGGATTTCCCTGCGGCCTGCCGTAGTTCGCGCTCCGCTCGCGCGGGTGGTGTGTCGGCGGGGATGACGTGCAGTGTCACCTGAGCACCGTTGGTGCCGATCAAACGCATGACGCCGTGCGGTTGACCGGCCTCGGGTCCATGTACTTCGACGCCGTCGTGGCGGTCGATGCTGCGTTGGGTGAGACTGATGGCATTCCAGTCGAAGCTGACGCGTGCGGTGGGGCCCAGGCGTGGAGTGAGGACGCTGATCAGGTCGTGGAGTTCGGCGGTGAGGTTGTTCGTCCATGGCCACCAGGCGCCGTCGACCTGTTCGGGACCGGTCCCGGTCTCGGATTCGCGCAGCAGCAGGCGGGGTGTGCGGGTTGGGGTTCGGAAGGGTTGACCGCCGGTCGGCGGCGGGCCGGTCGCGGCGGCCATGTCGAAGTGGTTGGTGATCGGGCGCCGGATTCTGATTCGGGGCATGGTGTGTTCCTCTGTTCACCCGGGGGCGGGGGTTGCGGATTCGGGCGTGACGGCGGCCATCAGGGCCGTGTGGGCGATGTCGTCGTCGGTGGCCGAGGGGATCACGCGGAGCACGATCAGATCGTTGTCGCGACCGAAGACGTACATCGTGTTCCACATTTCGAAGGGATAGGAATCGAGCCGGACGGTGTGCCCACCGTGGACGGTGGTCTGCCGGGGTGCGTCCGACCAGCCGGTGGGGTCGTAGACGACTCGCCAGACGGGGCCGAGGCGCACCGTAAGGACGGCGAGGAGATCGGGCAGTTCGGCGGTGAGTTCATCGGAGCGGGGCCACCATGCGCCGTCGATGTAGTCGCCGCGTTCCGCTTTCGGCTTCAACCTCAGCCGGGGTGTGTAGTCGGGCGGAACGCTGTGCCGGGCGTAGGGCGAATGCAGGGGGTCGGATGTCGTGCTCGTGTCGCTGTTTCTGTGGAATCGCATGTCAGGTCCTCTCGCGGGAGCGCCGCGTCGTGGCCGATGGTGGCGGTAGACACGGATGGCGGCCGCGCGGCGCGGACGACAACTGGGCGGCCTCGTCGGCGGACCGGGTGGCCGACCTCGTGTCCAGTGTTCGGGTAGCGAACCGATGGCTGCCGTGTCTGCGGAGGTCATCTGCTGCGGACCGCTGAGTCGGCGTGGATCGGCGAAGTGGCCGCGTAGTTGCCGTGTATCTCCATTAGACGCCGATCGCGACGCATTGTCAACGTTGTAGGTCTACACTCATGACATCATGTGTTCTGAGTGTGTGGATGGTATTGGAGGCATCCGAAGATGGCCGACGTTCCGATCCGCCGCCCGAACTCTCCCGCGGGAGACCGGCGGCCCGACCGCGCCGCCACCGGTCGGGGCAACGGTCCGATCACCAGGACGACCGTGCTGACAGC